>JAURKV010000172.1 GCA_030831585.1 Ramlibacter sp.
GGCCCGCGCTGCGCCCGATGGCTACACCCTCCTGATGTCCAATTCCGCGCCGCTCTCGATCTCGCCTGCGCTGATGGACAAGCCCCTGTATGACCCACTCAAGAGCTTCAAGCATCTGCTCTATATCGGTGATGTTCCCACGGTGATCGTCACCCATCCGTCTATTCCGGTCACGGATTTCGCGAGTTTTGTGAGCTGGGCGAAGGCACAGAAGGACCCGATTCCTTTCGGTAGCGGCGGGCAGGCCTCGGTGGGCCATATCGTGGGTGAACTTCTGGCCCAGAAGCTGGGTGTGAAGATGACGCACGTGCCTTACAAAGGCGCGGGTCCGATGCGAACCGATTTGCTTGGCGGACAAATCAAGGTCGCGGTCGACGCCCTCCCCCAGAATTTGCAGTTCCGCCGCACCGGACAACTGCGGCTCTTGGCAGTAACCGCCCCCAAGCGTGTGGCCCAGGCATCCGATTTGCCGACCGTGGTCGAATTGGGGCATCCGGAGCTGGTGGCAGAGAATTTCGTGGGCATTTCCGCGCCATTGGGTCTGCCCCCCGCCGTGGAGGTGCCGCTGATGCGCGCGCTCAATCAGGTCATGGCGCTTCCGGACATTCGCAGCAAGCTGGAAGCTCAAGGCTTCGAGCTAGAGCCGCGAAGTCCCGAAGCGTTTGCAGCCTTCATTGGGGAGCAAGCGGACCGTTGGGCCCCGGTGGTGCGGGCCAGTGGAGCCCGTTTGTGAGCAAGCGGATCGCGGTTGCCCTGTTTGGTCCCGAGGGCCGAGGGAGCTTCAATGAGTCGGGCCTCCAGGGTGCGATGCGCGCCCGGGCGCTCGGCCACCAGCTCGATGTGCACTGGATTGCCCCGCCAGACGCCGCAGGTCGTGCGCAGGAACTCCGACGCCTGTGCAGTGAGGGCCTCGATTTACTGGTTGCCCACGGGGGGCAGGGCGACTTGCCAGTTGCCGATGTTTGCCAAGGCTTTCCTGGCACCACATTCGCGATCACCCAAGGCAGTTTCCTCGCCGCCAACACGGCCTGTTTTGAGGTCTTGCAGGAACAGTCTGCCTTTCTGGCGGGCATCTTGGCTGGCTTGGCTTCGACCACACGTGTGGTGGGCCATTTAAGCGGTGAAAAGGTCAGGCCTGGCCTGAAGGGCAGGGCGGCCTTTGCCCACGGCGTCCGAGCCGTCGCTCCGGATTGCCGGTTCGTCACCAGCTTTTGCGGATATCAACACGACCCGGATCTTGCCTACAAAACTGCCATGGCTTTGCACAGCGAGGGGGCCGATCTCGTATTTGCCATGATCGATGGCGGTCGCGACGGCGTGAGCAGAGCTTGCCGTGAGACCGGTCTGCGGCAGATCGGTAATGTCCTGGACTGGGTCGCGCGCGATCCGAATGTATTCGTGGCCTCGGCGGTCGCAGATTCCGGCTACGGTGTGGTGCAGGCCATTGAAGCATTCACTTCTGACCGCATTGCGAATGGCACCAAAGTCACCTACGGCCTGGAATCAGCCGAGAGCGTCCGGCTGGTGATGAGCGAATCGATGGCGCAGATGCATGGCGCAGCCATCGAAAGCTGGCGGCAGAAGCTGCTAGCTGGCGAAGTGGCGCCCGCTGAAGACTATGACGGACCGGAAGTTCCGGTCGCAGTCTAGTGTCGCTTGAGGGTTCTTCGGGCGCTCGCCCGTCACCCTCAATTCGACTCGAGCTTTAGCGGCCGAATGACATTGCCCCAACGGGTGTGTTCTGAGCGGACATACTCTTGGAACTGGGCTGGCGTGGCGGGTGCGTAGACGTCCAGGCTTTGCGCGTTGGCGCGGCGCTTGAAGTCTGCATCCTCGATCACCTTGTTGATTTCCTGGTTCAAGTACGCCACCACCGCGGGGGAGGTGCCGGTTGGCGCGAAGATGCCTGTCCAGCCGTCCACGCTCACGTCCAGCAAGCTGCTGATACCCGTGTCACGCAGCGTCGGGATTTCGGGGGCGAGTTCAGAGCGCTTACCGGCAGAAATCGCCAGCGCCTTCAGTTTGCCCGCCTTGACGTGGCTGTAAGAGGAAGTCATGCCGTCAAACATGAGCGGGATGGTCCCGCCAATGAGGTCCGTCATGGCTTGTGCGCTGCCCTTGTACGGAACGTGAAGGATGTCGAGCTGGGTGGACTTCTTGAACACCTCCATCGTGAGCATGGAAAGCGTGCCCGCCCCCACCGACGCATAGCTCAGCTTCCCCGGGTTGTTCTTGGCGTAGGCAATGAGCTCGGGAACGGTATTGACCGGGAAGCTGGTCGGAACCACCAGGATCATGCCCGTGTAGCCGACCCGGGCGACTGGAACAAAGTCCTTGAGTGCGTCATAGGGCAGGGTCTTGGCAATATGCGGACTGATCACGATCGGAGAGAGCGATGTGATCATGAGCGTATGGCCGTCCGGTGCCGCCTTGGCCACGAACTCGGCCCCTAGGGCGCCGGCTGCGCCCGCCTTGTTTTCAACAATCACTGGCTGCCCGATTCGCTGTGCCAGCTTGTCGGCGAGCACGCGCGCAGCCACGTCGCTGGCATTGCCGGGAGGGAAGGGGACGACCAGTCGCACCGGCTTGGTGGGGAAGGCCTGCGCGTTCGCGCTGGGCGCCGCGACAAGAGCGGTCAGGCCTGCGATTGCCGAGACGGCAGTGAGCCACTGCAGCGATTTACGACGGGAAATCATGGGATGTCTCCTGAGTGAATGGGCGGGCTGCCCGTATTTGTTATGACATTATGATAGGATGAAAAGACCATGTTGAAAAGCCTTCGCGTCCTTGCGGTCGAACAGTACGGGGCCGGCCCTTTCGGGACTCAGTTCCTGGTCGATATGGGGGCTGAGGTGATCAAGGTCGAGAACAGGAGCCAAGGAGGGGACGTCGGCCGTACGGTCGGTCCGGCTTGGCTAGAGGACGCCGACCCGAGCGCGCGCAGTGTCTTCTTTCAGGGCCTCAACCGAGGTAAAAAAAGCATCACCCTGGATCTGGAGAAGCCCTCGGGGCGTGAAGTCCTGGAGCGATTGCTCGCCAGTTGCGATGCCGTCATGAGCAATCTGCGTGGTGATGTCCCTGAAAAGCTGGGGCTCACCTATCGCCAGCTGGCCGCACGGCATCCGCGCATCGTGTGTGCGCACCTCACAGGCTATGGGCGAGAGGGCGAGCGTGCGCACTGGCCGGGATACGACTTTTTGATGCAGGCGGAGGCTGGCTACTTCTCGCTCACCGGCGAGCCCGGCAGCGCGCCAGCTCGCGCGGGCCTGTCCCTGGTCGACCTGATGACCGGTGCCGTCCTGAGCATGGCCTTGCTGGCCGCCGTGATGTCTTCGCGAGAGACAGGTCAGGGCCGTGATGTGGATGTGAGCCTGTTTGACCTGGCGCTTTACAACCTCAATTACCAAGGTGGATGGTTCCTCAATAACGGGATCACCACCACCCGGCTCCCGCGTTCCTCTCACGCCTCGCTCACCCCTTGCCAGACCTACCGGACGGGCGACGGCTGGATTTATCTCATGTGCAACAAGGAGAAGTTCTGGCGCTCGCTGTGCGAACTCACCGACCGCCACGCCTGGATCCAGGATCCGCGCTTTCTCACCTTCAAGGAGCGGCTTGAGCACCGGGATCTCTTGACGGATCTGATTGACGAGGCACTGCAGCCCCATAGCACCGCCGAGTGGATGGAACTTTTCCAGGGGCGAGTCCCGGCCTCCCCCATCCTCGATGTAGCCCAGGCCTTGCAGACGCCTTGGGTGACTCAGAACGGGCGGCTGGAAAGCACGCCGCTCCCAGGCGGTAGTGAATTTCGCTACGTCACCCCACCGATTCGCTATGAGGGCAGGCAAGCGGTGGCAAGCGCGCCAGCGCTGGGTGCGCACACCGACGATGTTCTAAAGCAGGCCGGCCTTTCCGAGGCCGACATCCGCCGGCTGCGGGAGCAAGACGTCATCTGATGACCTCGATCGACGCTGCCCCCAAGTACCAGCAGGTCGCCCGGGATTTGATGCAGGCGATTGAAAGTGGCCGGCTGGCTGTAGGCGAGGCCGTGCCCACCGAGGCGCAACTGTGTGATCACTACGGTGTCAGCCGGATCACCGTCCGCGCCGCCATGAGCACCCTGAGTGAGAAAGGGCTGGTGCGTCGCCAGCCAGGTGTGGGCACCCGCGTCCTGCGTCGCCATTCGCCTGCCCGGTTTGTTCATACCAGTGAATCCGTCGAGTCGGTGCTTCAATTCACCGAGTCCACACACTTCGAGGTGATCGAGCACTTCTGGGTGGATTTGTCGGCCGATCAGGATCCTGCTGGGGCGCCTGTGGGCGCGAGCCGGCGGCTGTGCGTCCGCGGGCTCAGGCTGGACCCGCAGGGTCAACCTATCTGCCTGTCCGACCTGCACTTTTTGCCAATACACCAATCCATCCTGGAGCACCTGCCCGGGCTTGCCGGTTCGGTCATTCTCAAGGTGGAAAAGGTGTTTGGTGTGACGCTGCACGCCATCGAGCAGCAGTTTGAGGTCGCCAAGCTCTCGGCCGCTCAAGCCAGGCTGCTGGAGGCCAAGCGAGGGGATGCCGCTATGCGGGTGCAGCGCTGGCATCAGGACGCGAAGGGCAACACGCTCATCTACTCGGTCAACCTGTACCCGAGCGACCGTTACGTTTACCGGCTCCGCATGCAGCGGAGCACGCTTGAAGGAAGCCCAGGATGACACTTGACCGGATTTCTACCCTGCTTTTCGTGCCGGGCAACCAGCCAGCCCGATTCGACAAGGCGCTCGCCAGTGGCGCCGATGGCATCATCATGGACCTGGAGGACGCGGTGTCCGTGTTCGAAAAAGACGTGGCGCGCGATGCGGTCTTCACCTGGTTGCGTCAGGGAGCGACGCGGACACGTTCCCCCGGTACTCCTTTGCATTGCCTGCGCCTGAATGCGCGGCAAAGCCCCTTTTTCGAAGCCGACGAAGCGGCGTTGGGCCTGGCCCTGCGCGCCCACCAGGGGCCTGATCTCATCGTGCTGCCGAAGGTCGAGTCGCCGGACGACATCACGGCCTGCGTGGACAAGTGGGCGACGTTCTCCGCGCCCCTGCCCCCTTTGCTCGCGCTGATCGAGACCGCCGTGGGTTTGGAGCAGGTCGAGCGTATTGCCCGTCACCCGGCTGTTGCGGGGCTAGGGTTCGGCGCCGCAGACCTGTCCGCGGATATGGGGTGCGAGATGAGCTGGGAGGCCATGCTGTACGCACGGGGTCGTGTGGCCCACGCGGCGGCATTGGGTCGCGTGGCGCTGCTGGATGTGCCCCATCTCGACCTGAACGACGAGGAGGGCTTGCGCACACAAGCCCTGCGTGCCAAGGCCATGGGGTTCACCGGCAAACTTGCGATTCATCCCAGGCAGGTAGGCGCAATACGCGAATGCTTCACGCCCAGCGATAGCCAGATCGCGTCGGCACGCCTGATTGTCGAGGCCGCTGCCCGAGGCCAGGGGCAGGTCTGCGTGGTTGACGGACGCATGGTCGACGAGCCGGTGGTTCAGTCTGCCCGACGTATCCTGGCGCGCGCTGGCGTTTGAGAAATTGACGGGACGGAGATGACGATGAGTTTCTTTGCTTATTCACGGACCCCAGAGGGTCATCTCTTGGAGCGTTTCGGTCTGGATTTCGAAGACTTCGCTGTGGGTCAGCGCTTCGTCCATCGTCCGGGTGTGACTGTGAGCCAGCAGGACAACGCCATGGAATCGCTGGACACTGTCAACGCGGCGATGATTCACTACGATGCCCACTACTCGGCGCAAACGTCTTGGAAACTCCCGCTCGTGGTCAGCACGATCACGCTCCAGGCCTTGATGGGGCTGTCATCCAAGACCTTCGCCCGCCGCCAGCGCGTTACCCGTTTCGACTCGATTGCCATGACCTCGCCCGTGTTCGGAGGCGACACGCTCTACGCCGAATCGGAAGTTCTCTTGAAGCGGGAAGATGGCGAGAGCGAGACTGGCGAGGTCCAGGTGCTGGGGCAAGTCTTCAACGAAAAGGGCAAGGTCGTTGCCAAGGTCACCTATTGGGCACGTGTTTACAAGCGCGGCTGCGGCCCGGTGCAAGCGCCCCTGCATGTGAGCGAACTTCAGGCCGTCGAGGACGAGCGCTTTCGCTCGCACCGCATCGACGACCAGGGCCGCCATGTGGAGCAGACAGGCTTGTTCTTTGAGCAGTTCCAGCCGGGCGAGACCTTTCTCCATTGGCCCTGCCGCACCCTCACCGCCCAGGAAGGTATGACCAAAGCCTGGCGCAGCATGAACTGGAGCCCTGACTACCACGACATGGCCTGGGCTGATTCACAAGGCTGGCCCCAGGTACGACTGCCACAAGCCTGGGTGCTCTCGGTCGCCACCGCCATGACCACGCGTACCTTTGGTCGCGTGGTGGCCAACCTGGGGTGGACGGACGTTCAGATGCATCGCGACCTCGAGGCGGGCGACACGCTGCGCTCGCAATCGACCGTGCTAGAGACTCGGCTGTCCAGCTCCCGGCCCAACGAGGGCATTCTGACGGTGCGGACGGAGTCCTTCGACAGTGCCCAGCGCCTGGTCCTGGGCTATGTGCGCAACCTGCTGGTTTACAAGGCTTCAGCCCCTTCGCCTTACCTGATGGCGGGTTACTGAGTTGCAGCTTTGGTCGGCATTGCCTCGCGCAGCGCCCTTGCCAACTCGATCACCGCCATGGCGTAGTAGCTTGACTGGTTGTAGCGTGTGATGGCGTAGAAGTTCTCTGTCCCGGCGACGTAGCTGTTGGGAGCCTCTCCGTTTTGCAATTCCACCAGTGCCAGCGTCCCAGTGTGATTGAGGGCAGGGCCCTCGATCACCGCGCCGAGGGCCTGAAAGCGGCTCGTGGAAAAGGTGGGCAGGATGTCTGGCGCAAGCAGGGCGTCCATGTCGACCCGGGCGGTGTCGAAGGCCACCGGAAAATGGGTGGGCAGGCCCGGTTGCCAGCCATGCACCTTGAAGTAATTGGCTACCGAGCCAATCGCGTCGGCGGGGCTGTTGCGCAGGTCGACGCGGCCGTCACCGTCGAAATCCACCCCCCAGCGGATCCAGCTTGAGGGCATGAATTGCGGTAGCCCCATGGCACCAGCAAAGCTGCCTAGCGGTAATTTCGGGTCGCCTCCGCTGCGGTGGGCCAGGGTCAGGAATTGCTCGAGTTCACCGCGGAAGAACGCCACTCGCTCGGCCAGCCGGGGGTGCTCGGGCGGATGGTCGAACGAGAGTGTGGCCAGCGCATCCAGCACCCGGAACTGACCCATGTGCTGGCCGTAAAGCGTCTCGACGCCAATGATGCTCGCGATGATGTCCGCCGACACCCCGTACTCGCGCTCGGCGCGCTCGAACGCGGCCCGGTGCTGCTCCCAGAAACGCAGGCCGGCGCTGATGCGCCGCCCATCGATGAAGCGCGCCCGATAGGCGGCCCAGTTCTTGCGCACGCCGGGTGCGGGCGGCTGGATCAGCCGCACCACCGCCGGCTGCAAGCGGGCCTGACCCAACATCCGTTTGGCCCAGGCAGGGTCGATGGCCTGACGCTGCGCCATCTCGCCGGCCCA
>JAURKV010000173.1 GCA_030831585.1 Ramlibacter sp.
CGGCTGAAGACCGCGCCCTGGCGCACCTGCGCGCCGCCGGACTGCGGCTCGTCGAGCGCAATTATCGGACCCCAGGTCGTGGCGGCGGTGAGGTCGACCTGATCCTTCGCGAGCCCTGCGGCACACTTGTCTTCGTCGAGGTCCGCGCGCGGGCCAGCCACGGCTTCGGGGGCGCCGCGGCCAGCGTCGGCCCCGCCAAGCAGGCGCGGCTGGTGCGGGCCGCACGCACCTACCTCCTGCGCCTGCCGGCACCGCCGCCCTGCAGGTTCGACGTGGTCGCGATCGATTCCGGGCGACTTCAATGGTTGCGGGGCGCATTCGACGCGGGCTAAGCCTTGGCGCGGGTATCATTGATTTCCATGCTTGAACAACGCATCCAGCAGCACTTCGTCGATAGCGCCGACCTGAAGTACCAGTCCGCGCAAACGCTGAATAAGCCGATCGCTGCCGCCATCCAGGCCGTACTGGCCTGTGTCACCAGCGGTGGCAAGGTGCTGGCCTGCGGCAATGGCGGCTCGGCTGCTGACGCCCAGCACTTCGCCGCTGAATTTGTTGGCCGCTTTGAGCGCGAGCGGCCCGAACTGGGCGCCATCGCACTCACCACAGACAGTTCCATCCTGACCGCGGTGGCCAACGACTACGACTTCACACAGGTATTCGCCAAGCAGGTACGGGCCCTCGGGCAGCCAGGTGACGTGTTACTGGCCATCACCACGAGTGGAAACTCCGCCAATGTACTGGCCGCGATCGAGGCTGCGCACAGCCGCGAGATGACCGTCGTGGCGCTCACCGGTCGCGGCGGCGGTCGCATGGGTCAGGCCCTGCGCGAAACCGACGTCCACATCTGCGTCCCACATGAACGGACCGCTCGTATCCAGGAGGTCCACCTTCTGGTCATTCACTGCATCTGTGACGGCGTGGACGCCACGCTACTTGGAGACCAGGAAACCAACGCATGACAATGAAAAAACTGCACCATCTCCTCTTGGCCGCGGGGACAGCGGCCGGTCTTGCTACCGCTCTCAGCGGGTGTGCCCCGCTTTTGCTCGGCGGTGCCGCCATGACCGCCATCGTCGCAACGGACCGTCGGACCTCGGGCGCTCAGCTCGAGGATGAGACCATCGAGCTCAAAGCGAGCAGCCGTGTCCGCGAAGTACTCGGCGATCGCGTCCATGTGGTGGTCACCAGCTTCAACCGTCAAGTTCTGCTCACCGGCGAGGTACCTGACCAAGTCACCCGGGAAACCGTCGAACAGATCGTCCGCAAGGTCGACAACGTCAACGGCGTCATCAACGAGCTGGGCATCCATATCGTCTCCTCCCTGAGTCAGCGCTCCAACGATCTGCTGCTGACCACCAAGGTTCGAGCCACCCTGATTGACGCGCCCGACCTGAGCGCTGGCGCCTTTAAGGTGCAGACCGAGCGTGGCACGGTCCACCTCATGGGACGGGTCACCGCCCGGGAGGCCGAGCGCGCCACCAACCTGGTGCGTTCAATTTCCGGGGTACAGCGCGTGGTCCGCGCCTTTGAAATCATCACAGAAGAAGAGTTACAGCGGATGATGCCGCGCCAGGCCGCGCCCGCGGTCGCCCCCGTCGCCAGTGCGCAAAGCCGGTAGCGACTACGGGCAGGCAATGCGGGGAGCCAGGGCTCGCTGGCTGTGGCAGCTGCGAGCGACTTGTAGCGCCACCCTTACCGCAATCGCCTGATAAGGCTCGAGGTATCCCAGCGACCGCCGTCCATCTGCTGGATGTCGGCATAAAACTGGTCGACAAGTGCTGTAACTGGTAGCCGTGCGCCATTGCGACGGGCTTCCTCCATCACCAGGCCCAGGTCTTTACGCATCCAGTCGACTGCAAAGCCAAAGTCAAAGCGGTCATCGACCATGGTCTTGCCCCGGTTGTCCATCTGCCAGCTCTGGGCGGCGCCCTTGCCGATGACATCGAGCACCTGGTGCATGTCGAGGCCCGCCCTCTGGCCGAAGGCGATGGCTTCAGACAAGCCCTGCACCAGCCCCGCGATGCAAATCTGATTGACCATCTTGGCCAGCTGACCAGCGCCGCTGGCACCCAGCAGGGTCACAGCGCGCGAGTAGGCCATGGCCACTGGCCGAATGGTCTCGAAGGCGGCGGGATCCCCCCCACACATGACAGTGAGCAGGCCGTTCTGGGCACCCGCCTGGCCGCCGGAGACCGGCGCGTCGACAAAAGCAACGCCTAAGGCCTGGGCCGCAGCGCAAAGCTCGCGCGCAACATCGGCTGAGGCGGTGGTGTGATCGACGAAGATAGCCCCCGGCTTCATCCCAGCCAAGGCACCATCACGACCCAGTACCACGGCGCGCAGGTCGTCGTCATTGCCGACGCAGCAAAAGACAATGTCGCACCCGGCGGCTGCTTCGCGCGGGGTCGGGGCGCTGGCCCCCTTAAATTCAGCCCCCCAAGCCTGTGACTTGGCGGGGCTGCGGTTATAGACCGTGACCTGATGCCCGGCCAGGGCCAGATGGCCCGCCATCGGGAGGCCCATGACACCGAGGCCGAGGAAGGCGACCCGACGGGGAGTAACGCCGTCATAGGTGCGGGAATTGGTGCTGGGCATGTAAAAAATCTCCTAGTTCATCATCAGATTCACGAATTCTAGGAGGCGGGCGCGGCCTTTGCGAAAGGGTCGCGGAGAAGACGCCCGCGAACAGCGGGGACGACGGGAAGCCGCGACGACCCGCCCGCTCGCGCCTGGCACCTGCCGCCTGGGGAAAGAACCCAAATTGAACGAGCTGATCGCGGTAAGACCAGCTTGTATGACGGGCAGCGCGAGCCCCTAGCCGGGGAAGTTTTCGGGGGAGCGGGCGCGGGCGCGGGCCTCGGCCGGGGTGATGATTCCCCGCCGCACCAGGTCGGTCAGGCACTGGTCTAGGGTCTGCATGCCCAAGGCCTGGCCGGTTTGAATCGCCGAGTACATCTGTGCAACCTTGCCCTCGCGGATCAGGTTGCGGATAGCGGGCGTGCCCAGCATGATCTCGTGGGCCGCCACGCGGCCCGAGCCATCACGCAGGCGGCACAGGGTCTGCGCGATCACTGCCACCAGAGACTCGGAGAGCATGGCGCGGACCATCTCTTTCTCATCGCCAGGAAAGACATCGATGATGCGGTCGATGGTCTTGGCCGCGCTCGAAGTGTGCAGGGTCCCGAAAACCAGGTGCCCGGTCTCGGCTGCGGTCAGAGCCAGGTGGATGGTTTCAAGATCGCGCAGCTCGCCGACCAAAATGACATCGGGGTCCTCGCGCAGTGCCGAGCGAAGCGCGGTAGCGAAGGACAGGGTGTTGGCACCGATTTCGCGCTGGTTCACTAGGCACTTGCGGGATTCGTGCACGAACTCGATTGGATCCTCGATGGTGACAATGTGCCCCAGCGAGTTGTCATTGAGGTGATTGACCATGGCTGCCAGGGTGGTGGACTTGCCCGAGCCGGTGGGCCCGGTCACCAGCACCAGCCCGCGCGGGCGCAGAGCCAGGTCGCCGAAGATGCGGGGAGCGGCGAGGGCCTCCAGGGTGAGAATCTGGCTTGGAATGGTCCGCATCACCGCAGCGGCGCCGCGCTGCTGGTGAAAGGCATTGACGCGAAAGCGGGAGAGCCCGCTGATCTCGAACGAGAAGTCGCACTCGAGGAATTCCTCGTACTGCTTGCGCTGGGCGTCGTTCATCACGTCGTAGACCATCGCCTCGACCTGCTTGCCATCCAATGAGGCGACGTTGATCCGACGGATATCGCCGTTGACGCGGATCATGGGAGGCAAGCCGGCCGACAAATGAAGGTCGGAAGCCTGGTTTTTGACGGCGAAAGCAAGCAGCTGAGTAATATCCACGAAAGTCCCGTTTTGCTCGAAAAGTTGGTCCCATTATGAACATTATTTCAGACAATCTGCATCAGCTTCGAATACGAATGGTCTCATCTTGTGCTGCGGCGCAGCGCGACACAAGGGATGTTGCGCTGCTGGCGGTATCCAAGACCTTTGACGCCGATGCAGTGCGCGAGGCCGCCGCCTGCGGGCAGCGCGCTTTCGGCGAAAACTACATTCAGGAGGCGGTGGAGAAAATCGCTCTGCTGGCCGACCTGGGGCTGGAGTGGCACTGCATCGGCCCGGTCCAAAGTAACAAAACCAGGCTGGTCGCCCAGAACTTCGACTGGGTGCACACCATCGACCGTCTCAAGATCGCTCAGCGCCTGTCCGAGCAACGCCCGCCATCGATGGCGCCGCTCAATTGCTGCCTGCAGGTCAATATTGACGGCGGGGCCACCAAGTCGGGCCTGGCCCCGGAGGAGGTGGCGACGCTGGCTCGGGAGGTCATGGCCCTGCCCGGCCTGCGGCTGCGAGGGTTGATGACCCTCCCCGAGCCCGCCGATCGCGTCGAGGACCAGCTGACCGTGCATCGACGCGCGCGCGCCCTGTTCGATACCTTGCGCGCGCAAGGGCTGCCGCTGGACACCCTGTCCATGGGCATGAGCGGCGATATGGAGGCTGCTATCGCCGCCGGCAGCACAATGGTGCGGGTCGGAACCGCCCTGTTTGGTCGGCGTCCCGCGAGGGCCTGAAGCACGCCCCTGGGGGGGGTAGGCGTCAGCGCACCGGTCAGCGTTCCGGCTCACGGCCCAGCCGAGCCATCATCACCGGGCCGTAGAGGGCCGCCACACCCACCAGCAGGTAGACGCCTCGCGCGAAAGCAGAGCCATTTCCCAGCAGGATTGCGACCAGGTCAACGCCGATCGCGCCCAGCAAGCCCCAGTTGAGTCCGCCAATGATCAAAAGGACAAGGGCTACCCAATCCAGCGCGCTCAGGCGGGATGGCGACTCGGCATGGAGGGCAGCGTCGGAATGCATGTCGGTATGGGCCACGGTATGACTCCTGTGAGATTGGAAGGAAGCCCTCTCCCGGCAATTCACATGCCCGACCCTGCCACCCCACCCTGGCGACTGCGGTCGCCCCACACGCAATGCATTGGCAAAGGCCGGGCGCTTTCGAGTCCTACGACTGGAACAGGTGTTGGCCGTCAGAGCAGGACTGGGCCGTCAAGCACACTGACCGCCGGATCATGAAGAAGTGCCCCACACGGGCGGACAGGAGGGTCTATGTCCTACAGCAGCCTCATGGGCGCCGACACGGCGCCCGCCATCCCCTCGGGCCGCAGCGGTGACCTGCTCGGTCCTAGCGACAACTCCGACAGCGGGAGCGATGCGGTGGGCAGCAGCGAAGTCCACGGCGACAGCGATTCCGCAGGCACCGGCGAGCGAGGTGAAGCCTCGGGACGGGACACCAAGGAGGGGGGAGACATCCTGCCCGACCGGGTCGTTCGGATCGGTGGCCCCGATGCCAATGCGGGGCTCTGGAGCGATGACGAGGTCTTTACCGACCTCGATGAAGACACCACCGCCGATGACAGCATGGAGGCTCTGGGCGAGGCGGCCGAAGGCGATGTCGAACGGGACCTCAGGACGCGCCGTGGCTCCCATCTGACAGCCCGTGGCAGCCCGCCGGATTCCGAACCCGGTCAAGGCAGCGGAGTCGGGGAAGCCTGAGGGCGATCAGGGCACCGGCGGGTCAGGTAGCGCTGGCGCTCGAAGCAAGGTCGAGGCGCCGAAGAGGCTACGCATCAGTGCCACCACGACCTCGGCGCTTCGATTGCGCAAGTCACGGGCCGGATTGAGCTCCATCAGGTCCAGCGACCCTAGCCGCCCAGTCTCCGCCACCATTTCCATGCATAGCTGCATTTCACGGTAGGTGGGGCCACCGGGCTCCGGCGTGCCCACTCCTGGCGCATCCTGCGGGTCGAGCACGTCCACATCAAAGCTCAGGTGAAGGTGGGAGTCTGCGTCGAGCCCCTTCAGGGCTTGAGCAACGGTCGCGCGCATGCCGTGCTCGTCGATATACCGCATGTCATAGACCTCAAGCCCCGATTGCCGTATCAGCACCTTTTCCTCGGCGTCCAGGCTACGCAGGCCGATCAGTGCCAGATCCCGGACCTGCAGAGCCGCCGGAACACCGCCCCAGCCCACCAAAGACGCCAAGCCGCGCCCCAGCAAGCAAGCAAGGGGCATCCCATGCAGATTCCCGCTGGGGCTGGACGCTTCGGTATTGGCATCGGCATGGGCATCCAACCAGAGAACACGCAGCTGCCGACCCATTCGGCGGCAGTGCGCCGCCACAGCACTGATGGAGCCGAGCGCCAAGGAATGGTCGCCCCCCATCAGCAGGGACAATTCCCCGCGATCAAGCGCAGCGGAGACAGCCTCGAAGACGACCCGGTTCCAGGCCACCACCTCAAATTGGCGATGGGGGCCTGCGCCCGCCCTTGGTCTGCCCGAAGCCGCCGGGCAATCCGAAGGCGGTGGGCCCGGCAAATTGCCGGCATCGAGCACCACACACCCCTGAGCCCGAAGTGCGCCAGCCAAGCCCGCAACACGCAAGGCATCGGGCCCCATGCCCGTCCCGCGCACGCCAGCACCCGCATCGGTCGGGGCGCCGATCAGGCAAACAGACAAGGCCAACGGGGCGGCGGCGTTGCGACCGGAAATGGGAAAGCCCATGGACCCATTGTCCACGGGCAGCAGCGCAAGCAAAGCTGGACGGGCGAGCAAGGCGCAGTGCGCCTACGCGCTGACGCCCTACGGGAGACGTCAGCGGCGATAACCGCCGGGGCCAGGGCCGCCGGGCGTCCCGGGCCGGGGCCGGTCGGGCAAGTGCCGGAACATGATGCGCCCCTTGTTCAGGTCATAGGGCGAGAGTTCCAGGGTGACGTCGTCGCCGGCGATGATGCGGATGTGGTTCTTTCGCATCTTGCCGCCGCTGTAGGCGATGAGTTCGTGCCCATTCTCAAGAATCACGCGGTAGCGCGAATCCGGCAGCACTTCGGCCACGCGGCCGCGCATTTCGATGAGTTCTTCCTTTGCCATGGGGTCCTTGAGGGGCGGGTGGCACCCGATCCACTCCAGCCGAATCTCTGGCTGGACAGGCGCCGAACAACCCTCAATTGTAAATACTTCGGCGCCCGGACTTCCGCCCTGCCCCGGCGCCCCTCCGGCTAGGCCCTCCAGGCGACCGCTGCCGAGAAGGTCAGGAAGGCCGCCGCCGTGGTGAGCAAGATGATTCGCGCCACCCGCCCGGTGTCAGCGCCGAAACGCTCGGCCAGCAGGGACACATTGCTCGCACTGGGCAGTGCAGCGGCCAGCACCACAGCCGTCAGTGCGGACGGAGACAGCGCCAGCCCAAGCGCCCGAGCGCATTCCGCGGCCGCCAGCACCAGCAGGGGATGGATCAGCAATTTGGCCAGCGACAGACCCATCACACCCCGCCAGGGTGAAGGCGCGAAATCGCCGCCCTGCGCTTGCGCAGACCCCAGCATCACCGCGCGGGCCAGCACCGCGCCAATGGTGAAAAGGGCGACCGGCGAAGCGGCATCGGCCAGCAAGCCGATCGCGCCCGCCAGCGGCCGGACCGGCACGAGCTCCAGCCAGGAGGCGGCGCCACCGAGCAGGATGGACCAGGGCATTGGATTGAGGGCCATGCCGCGCAGGGCGCGCCGGGCAGCGGCCCAGGCGCCGCCCAATGCATGGGTATGCGCACCGCTTGTACGGCCGTCTGGCGCGTCGAGGCGGGACAGGGCAATGCAGACCGAAGTAATGACCACCATGTCGATCAGCATCGTGGCGATCACCGGCCCCGCTGCGTCCGCACCAAGCAGGGCCACCAGCAGGGGCACCCCCATGAAGCCAGAGTTGGGGAAGGCGGTGACCAGAGCGCCAAAGGCAGCGTCATTCCAGCCCAAGCCACCCGCACGGCTGGCGCGGACCGCTCCGGCCACCATGATCAGACCACAGGGCAACCAAACCGCCGCCACCGCCGGATCAAACAGGCGCGCCACCGGTGTGGCAGATCCAAACCGGAACAACATGCAGGGCAGGGCGAAATACAGCACAAAAGCGTTCAACCCGCCGATCGCCTCCAGAGGTAGCAAGCGCGTGCGCGCGGCCAAGTAGCCGCACAGCACGAGCGCAAAGAAGGGGAAGGTGACCTGGAGGACGTCGAGCACCTGCCTATTGTCGCGTCTGGTGCAGGCCAAACCCGCGAGTCGGGCCAGCGCCAGGGCTCCCAGCGCGAACTGCAGCCCTCTGGCGAAGGTGACGCGCGCATGGCGCAAGGGCTGCACCTCCAGCGCCGGTATCATTCGCCGCTTCCTTCCGACCGAAGCCAGCGCCTGGCGGCTCTGCCCCCTGAGGCTCTATCCACCCGCCCCTCCCCAGAATGTCCGGCCTCAACCTTGCGCAACAGGAAGCAGTGAACTACCTGCACGGACCTTGTCTGGTGCTGGCCGGGGCAGGCTCGGGTAAGACACGAGTGATCACCCACAAGATCGCGCGCCTGATCCAGTCGGGTGTGCCAGGTCAGCGCATTGCCGCCATCACTTTCACCAACAAGGCCGCCAGCGAAATGCGCGAGCGGGCCAAGAGCTTGATCGGGCGCGACGCCAAAAACGTGGTGATCTGCACCTTCCACGCGCTGGGCGTGCGCTTACTGCGCCAAGACGGCGCAGCGCTGGGCCTCAAGCCCCACTTTTCCATCCTGGACAGCGACGACGTCGTTTCCATCCTCAAGGACGCCGGCGGCAGCGTGGACGCGGCCACGGCGCGCCAGTGGCAGTGGACCATCAGCCTGTGGAAGAACATGGGGCTGACCGCCGCCCAGGCCGAGGCCCAGGCTGCAGACGACAACGCCCGCATCATTGCCCGCGTGATGGCCCGCTATGAAGAGCGCCTCACGGCCTATCAGAGCGTGGACTTCGACGACCTGATCGGTCTGCCCCTCAAGCTGCTGCAACAGCATGAAGAGGTGCGCACCCAGTGGCAGCAGGCCCTGGGCCATGTGCTGGTCGACGAATACCAAGACACCAACGCCACGCAGTACGAGCTGCTCAAACTGCTGGTGGGAGAGCGCGGGCGCTTCACTGCGGTGGGCGACGACGACCAGTCGATCTACGGCTGGCGCGGCGCCACGCTGGACAACCTGCGCCGTCTGCCACAGGACTACCCCGCGCTCAAGGTGGTGAAGCTCGAGCAAAACTACCGCTCGACCAGCGCCATCCTGCGCGCCGCCAACAACGTCATCCAGCCCAACCCAAAGCTGTTTCCCAAGACCCTGTTCTCCGAGCTGGGCGAGGGCGAGCCGGTGCGCGTCGTCGACTGCGACAACGAGGAGCACGAGGCCGAGCGCACGGTGGCTCGATTCCAGTCGATCCGCGCGAACAGCGCGAGCAAGGACTGGAAAGATTTCGCGGTGCTTTATCGCGCCAACCACCAGGCCCGCGTGTTCGAGCAGGCCTTGCGCAAGGCGCAAATTCCCTACAAGGTCTCGGGCGGCCAGAGCTTTTTCGACCGCGCCGAAATCCGCGACCTGTGTGCCTGGCTACGGCTGTGGGTGAACAATGACGACGACCCCGCCTTCCTGCGGGCCGTCACCACCCCCAAGCGAGGTATCGGCCACCAGACCCTGGGCACCCTGGGCGAGTACGCCAGCCGCTTCAAGCTGTCGCTCTTTGAGGCCCTGTTCTCCAACTCCCTCGGTTCGGTACTCAGTGGCCGTGCGCTTGGCAGCCTGCACGAATTCGGCCGCTATGTGAACGACCTCGAGTACCGCGCCCGGCATACCCTGGGCGCCGAGGATGCGCGTACCTTCTTAGCCGATTGGCTCAAGGACATCGGCTACGAGAAATACCTGTACGACAGCGAGGATAGCGAAAAGCTCGCCGCCTCGCGTTGGACCCATGTGATGGAATTTTGCGACTGGATGGCTGGCCGCTGCGGCGGCGAGATCGACGACGCCGCCGGCGTGGCCCTCATGGGCGAGAAAAAGAACCTGCTGGAAGTGGCGCAGACCATCTCGCTGCTGTCCACGCTCAGCGAGCGCGAGAAGGACCAGAACGTCGTCACCCTCTCGACACTGCACGCCTCCAAGGGGCTAGAGTGGCCCCATGTGGTGCTGGCTGGATGCAACGAGGGCTTGCTTCCCTTCAAGCTCGATGATGACAATGGCACCAAGGGCGAGGCCAACGAAGGCATCCTGCAACGACTGCAAGAGGAACGCCGGCTCATGTACGTGGGCATCACCCGCGCCCAGCGATCGCTGGCGGTGAGCTGGGTCAAGCGCCGCAAGAAGGGCCGCGAGACGGTCGCCGGTATGCCCAGCCGCTTCATCGCCGAGATGGCCCTGGACAAGACGACAGTCAAGGAAGACCCGCGCGAAAAACTGCGGGCGCTGCGGGCGGAGTTCGCCGCGCGCAAGGCGCAGGCGGACGCCTCGACCTCCTAAGCCCGCGTCAGGTAACGGCTTGCCTGACCTGCGCGGGGCCGGTTAGGTTCGGGCGCGATGTTTTCGCGCAGAACGCAATGAACCCACCCTCCTGACCCGCACCATGCAATCCACACAGCGACCCATCTATACATTCGAACGATTCACCCGCACGCCCACCAGTCAGTCCGCTAGGGGCTCCTTCAGTTTTGAAAGTGTGGCGGAATCGGGTACCGCTTACCCGCGCGCGGCCGTCGCTGCGCCGCCAGCAGCCCAAGACTGGAATCCGGTGGGTACAGCCGCACAGCCCGTCCCACTGCGTGAACGGACCTGCCGCACACTGAAGGGCACCGCGGTCCTCGCGGCAGCGCTGCTGGGTGGCGGCCTCACGGGCTGGGCCGCGTACGCCGTGACGGTCCAAGCCGGCGGATCGGACCATACCGCCTTGGCCGTGGGCGCCGTCCTTGGCAGTTTCACCTCAAGCTGCCTGCGTGCCGGCATCGATTTCTGGCGGGAGCAGCGCCGGCTTCATCGGGTGGCTGCCGCGCCGCCGGCTCTGGGACCAGAACCGCTCGCCTGACCCCCGCCTCACAGGGACAGGTCGTAGTCGATCGTGATCGGTGCGTGGTCCGAGAACTTCTCGCCCTTGTCAATGTGCTCCGACCTGGCCAGCGCCGCGATTGCTGGCGTGGCCAGGTGGTAGTCCAGGCGCCAACCCACGTTCTTCGCATAAGCCTGGCCACGGTTGCTCCACCACGTGTAGCAGGCGTCGGTGGTGTCGGGCTGCAGCTGGCGGTAGACGTCCACCAAGCCCGTGTCCGAGAGCAGCGACGTCATCCAGGCCCGCTCCTCGGGCAGGAAGCCACTGTTCTTGAGGTTGCCCTTCCAGTTCTTCAAATCCTTTTCCTGGTGCGCGATGTTGATATCGCCGCACAAAACGAATTCGCGCTTTTTCTTCAAAGCCGCCAGGTGTGGCTCGAAGCCGGCAAGGAAGCGAAACTTCGCCGCCTGCCGCTCCTCGCCCGAGGAGCCCGAGGGGAAGTAGCTGCTGATGATGGAGAGCTTACGCTTCGGGGTGTCAAAACGCAGCTCCACGTAGCGGCCCTCAGCGTCGAACTCGCCACCGTCCCAGCCGACGATGACATCGCTGGGCGTGTGCCGGGTGTAGATCGCTACGCCCGAATAGCCCTTTTTCTCAGCGAACTGGAAATGCCCTTGCATGCCGGCCAGCACTTCAAAGCGCCCGGCCACATCGGCGGCCTGGGCCTTGACTTCTTGCACGCAAATACAATCCGGAGCAGTCTTTTCCAGCCAGGCTTCGACGCCCTTGGTGGCGGCCGAACGAATGCCATTGAGATTGAGGCTGGTGAGTTTGAACAAGGATTTCCCCATGGTGGCAGCAGCAAGCCAGGACACGCTGGCGCAAGAGTTCGTGCAGTTTTCGGTGGAAGCCGGCGTGCTGCGTTTCGGGAGCTTCCGCACCAAGGCGGGACGCGACTAGCCGTACTTCTTCAACGCCGGCCTGTTCGACGACGGCGCCAAGCTCGGCCGACTGGCGCAATTCTATGCACGGCGCATCCTGGCCTCGGGCATCGAATTCGACATGCTGTTCGGCCCCGCGTACAAAGGAATTCCGCTCGTGGCGGCGGTGGCCATCGAGCTGGCCCGGCTCGGTCGCAATGTTTCTTTTGCCTACAACCGGAAAGAAGCCAAAGACCATGGCGAGGGCGGCTCCCTGGTCGGCGCACCGCTGGTGGGGCGGGTGCTGATCGTCGACGACGTGATGTCGGCCGGCACCGCCGCACGCGAGTCGATCGCCATCATCAAGGCCGCTGGCGCCCAGCCCCATGGCGTGGCGCTCGCCCTGGACCGCCAGGAGATGGCCACCGAGAAGCAAGCCGATGGATCGGTGCGAGACATGCCCCATAGCGCGGTCCAGTACGTGCGCAGCACCTTGGGCCTGCAGGTGTGCGCCATCGCCCGGCTGACCGACCTGCTCGATTACCTCCAGCAGCAAGGCGGCGAGGCCTTGGGGGCCCACTACGCCCAGGTGCAGGCCTACCGGGACCGCTACGGCGTCGAGGACTGAGCTCAGGCCGGGGCCGCCCGGTTTCTGTCAGAGGACGCGAGGCGCGATGCCGAGAATCACGCGCCGGACGCATGCCGAATTCCGGCATCCGCCCTTCCCCCGCCCCTGGTCCCGGCCTCTGCTGTCTTGGGCAGCGACTTCACTTGTGCCAGTGGCGGCGCCCACCCGCTTCGCACGAGGACAGTCCATGCTTAACTCCACCGCCTTGTACACAGGCCGCCGTTCCGCCACCGTCGCCCCCGCCCCGGCCCCCGCCCCTTCCGCTGCGGCGAGGCCTAGCCCCCCACTGACGCACGCCGTCGAGATCAGCCAGGCCCCCCGGGCGTGGCGATCAGCCGCCGAGGTGTCGGCCAGCCACAGATCCGAAGTGTCCCGGTCGGAGTCCGAGGGCGCCTCGCAGGAGCCCGCACCCGAAGGCAGGCGGTGTCTGAGTCACCGCACCTGCGCCTGGGCCGCGTGCGGTTCCATCCTGGGGGGCTTCTTCGGTGGCGCGATCGGCGTTGTGGCCGTCGAGTTGGCCCGCGAGACGGGCGAACAGAGCGCCTTCGAGCCCGGCCAAATGGGCGCGCTGGGCGCCACGGCGGGCGCAGTCCTGGGCAGCGCGACGGCCTGCCTGATCCGCGCCTACTGCCTGGATCCGGCAGAGGACTGAGGGGCTCAGGCGGCTGAACCCGTGAGGTAGTCGCCCTTGCCGATCACCACGCCGTTGTGGCGCAGGATGTTGTACGCCGTGGTGATGTGGAAGTACATATTGGGGAGCGCCCAGGTCATGAGGTAGGCCTGCGCCGTCATGGTGCGCGTGGCGGCCTTGCCGACGGGGAAGGTGACTTCCTTGTCTTCCTGGCCATCGATCGCCGAAGCGGGCACCGTCTTCAACCACGCCACGGTGTTGTCGATGCGCTGCACCAGCTCGGCCAAGGTGATTTCGGTGTTTTCGTACTTGGGTGCGTCCAGGCCGGTGATGCGGGCGACGCACAGCTTGGCAGCGTCGCACGCAATGCAGATCTGGATCTTGAAAGGCAGCATGTCGGGGGCCAAGCGGTACTGCACCAGGGCTTGCTCGTCGTAGCCGCGGGCTGTCACATCGGCTTGGGCCTTGACCAGCAGGTGACGCAGGTTGCCCAGGAATTGAACAAAAACCAACTGGCTGGCATTGGAGAGATTCATCGTAGAGTCGCTTTCTTGCGTGATGCGTGTTGAAAAAGACGGGCATCAGCCCAGTTTCTTGCGGAGCAATTCGTTGACCTGGGCCGGGTTGGCGGTGCCTTTGCTGGCCTTCATGGCCTGGCCGACCAAAGCGTTGAAGGCCTTGTCCTTGCCGGCCTTGAACTGGGCAACGTTGTCCGGGTTGGCGGCAATCACCTCGTCGATGATTTTTTCCAGCGCGCCGGAGTCGTTCATTTGCTTCAGGCCCTTGGCGGCGATGATGGCGTCCACGTCCTGCCCTTCGCCCGTCCACAGCGCCTCGAACACCTGCTTGCCGGCATTGTTGGAGATCGTGCCGTCGGCGATGCGACCAATGAGCACGGCCAGCGCGGCGGCCGACACCGGCGCTTGATCGATCGACGACTCGCTGGCGTTCAGCCGGCGCGAGACCTCGCCCATGATCCAGTTGCTGGCCAGCTTGGGCTGGCCGCAGGCCTGGGCCGCTTGTTCAAAATAGGACGCCATCGCCTTGCTCTGCGTGAGCGTGGTGGCGTCGTACTCGGGCAGGCCGAACTCGGCTACGAAGCGCGCCGCCATCGCCCGTGGCAACTCTGTCATGCCGGCCCGCACCTCCTCCACCCACTCGGCAGCCACCACCAGCGGCGGCAGGTCGGGGTCGGGGAAGTAGCGGTAGTCGGCCGCGTCTTCCTTGGTACGCATGGCGCGGGTCTCGCCGGTATCCGGGTCGAACAGCACCGTGGCCTGCTCGATGGCCCGGCCGTCCTCGATCTCCTCGATCTGCCAGCGCACCTCGTAATCGATGGCCTGCTGCATGAACTTGAAGGAATTGAGGTTCTTGATCTCCCGTCGGGTGCCCAAAGGGGCGCCGGGCTTGCGCACCGAGACGTTGGCGTCGCATCGAAAGCTCCCCTCCTGCATGTTGCCGTCGCAGATGCCTATCCAGGTGACGATCTTGTGCAATTCCTTGGCATAGGCCACGGCCTCCTCCGAGGACCGGATATCGGGCTCGGTCACAATCTCCAAGAGCGGCGTACCCGCGCGATTGAGGTCGATGCCCGACTGGCCGATGAAGTCCTCATGCAACGACTTGCCCGCATCTTCCTCGAGGTGGGCGCGCACCAGACGCACCGATTTCTTCTCCTGGCCCAAGAAGAAGCTCACCTCGCCACCCTGCACCACCGGGATCTCGTACTGGCTGATCTGGTAGCCCTTGGGCAGGTCGGGATAGAAGTAGTTCTTGCGCGCGAAGACGCTGCGCGGCGCAATCTGCGCGCCGACGGCCAGACCCAGGGCGATGGCGCGTTCGACCGCGCCCTTGTTCATCACCGGCAGGGTGCCAGGCAAGGCCAGGTCCACCGCGCAGGCCTGGGTGTTGGGCTCGGCGCCAAACGCCGTAGGCGCACGGCTGAAGATCTTGGACTGGGTGGACAGCTGGGCGTGCGTCTCGAAGCCGATCACGACTTCATAGCCTTGGACGAGTTTGGCGGACATTTCAGAATCCCTCGGGCTGGCGCAGGTGGAAGTCGGTGGCCTGCTGGAAGCGGTGCGCCGCATTCAAGAGGCGCGCTTCGCCGAAGTAATTGCCAATGAGCTGCAAGCCCACCGGCATACCGCCCTCGCCAAAGCCGCAGGGCAGGCTCATGCCAGGCAGGCCCGCCAGCGAGGCGGGGAGGGTGAAGATGTCGGCCAGGTAGTTGGCCACCGGGTCGTCGGCCTTGTCGCCGAGCTTCCAGGCCACGGTGGGCGCCACCGGGCCGGCGATCACGTCGCACTGCGTGAAGCACTGCTGGAAGTCATCGGCAATCATGCGCCGCAACTTCTGCGCCTGCAGGTAGTAGGCGTCGTAATAGCCGTGCGACAGCACATAGGTGCCGATCATGATGCGACGCTTGACCTCGGCGCCGAAG
>JAURKV010000174.1 GCA_030831585.1 Ramlibacter sp.
GTCGCCACCTGGGCCATGCCCTGCGCGGTGGTCGCCGAAGGACTGGGCCTGAAACCGCGCTACTTGGCCACCCTCGATGTCGCGGGCGCCACCGGCACCTCGATGCTGCACCATGCCGCGATGGCGATTGCCAGCGGCCAGTGCGACACGGTGCTGTGCGTCAACGGCCAGAACCTGCTGTCGCACAGCGCCCGCGCCGGCGCGGTACAGAAAATGGCGGATGCCGGCTGGGCGCACCCGGACTACGAAGGCCCCTACGGCCCCCTGCTTCCCAGCCTCTACGCCATGCTGGCCCAGCGGCATATGCACGAGTTCGGCACGACGCCCGAGCAGATGGCCCAGGTGGCGGTGCAGATGCGCGCCAACGCAGCGCTGAACCCGCTGGCGCAGAAGAAGGAGCCGCTCACCGTGAGCGACGTGCTGGCCTCGCGCATGATCACCAGCCCCTTTCACATGCTCGATTGCTCGGTGGTGAGCGACGGTGCGGCCGCCTATGTGGTGACGCGCAAAGACCGCGCGCGTGACCTGCGCCAGCCGCCGGTGAAGCTGTTGGGACAAGGCTACGGCTACTCGCACACCTACATCGGTGACAGCCCGGACATCGTGCGAACCGGCGCCGCCCAGTCGGGCGCGGACGCCTTTGCGATGGCGGGCCTCACACCGCACGACGTGGACGTCGCACAGCTTTATGACTGCTTCACCATCACCGTGATCGTCGAGCTCGAGGACCTGGGCTTTTGCCCCAAGGGCGAAGGCGGTCGCTTTGTGCAAGACGGCCACATCAGCCTGCAAGGTAGCCTGCCCGTTACCACCCATGGTGGCCTGCTCAGTGCGGTGCACCCTGGCACCGCCGGCGGCATGTTCCATGTGATCGAAGGCGTGCGCCAATTGCGCGGCCAGTGCGGCCCCCGCCAGGTGGACGGCGCCGAGGTCGTGTTGGTGCATGGCAATGGCGGCATCATCGGCCTGCATTGCACCGCCTTGCTCGGGAGGGCCTGAACATGGCAGAACCCACGCCTCTGGACTTGACCCAGCCCTGGTGGGAGAAGCACCCCGACCAGGGCTTCGTGCTTCCCCGCTGTGACAGCTGCCAGCGCTTTCACTTCTATCCCCAGCCCGCCTGTCCGCACTGTGGCCACGCAAATTGCCAAGCCGCGCCCGCCAGTGGCCGCGGTGAGGTCTACACCTTCAGCATCGTGCATCGCGCGCCCAGCCCGGCGTTCGCGGCCGACGTACCGTATGCGGTGGTGGTGGTGAAAACCGACGAGGGTCCGCACCTGATGTCCCGCCTGTTGCAAGTGGACATGGCCCACATTCATATTGGCATGCGTGTGCAGGTGGCCTGGGGGCTGCTACCGTCGCATCCGCACGGACCGGTGTTCATTCCCGAGGAGGCAGTGTGATGAGTGACGATGTGGTGATGCAGGTCATGGAGGGCGTGGCATGGGTCACGCTCAACCGGCCCGATTCCATGAACGCCATCAACAACGGCGTGCGGGAAGCCATCCCTCGCCTGCTCGACCAGGCCCAAGCCGACGATGCGGTGCGGGTGGTGGTAGTCCAGGGCGCGGGCCCCAAAGCCTTCTGCACCGGCGCCGACATCCGGGAGTTCAACCCGGTGGCCTCGCTCGCACTCGACCGCCAGCGCCGGGTACATGCCAACTGGATCAACGCGTTTGAGCGCGTTCGCAAGCCGGTCATCGCCTCCATCCACGGCTACTGCCTGGGCGGTGGCCTCGAAATCGCGCTGTGCTGCGACATCCGCATCGCCGCCGACAACGCGGTGTTCGGCTTTCCTGAGACGGGCCTGGGCTTTCTACCGGGCGCCGGTGGCACGCAGCGCGCCAGCCGGGTGCTGGGCCTGGGCCTGGCGCTCGATCTGGTGCTGTCGGGCGAGCGCATCGACGCGTCGCAGGCGCAGCGCATCGGCCTCATCTCGCGTCTGTGCGAGGCCAGCGCCTTGAGGGAGCAAACCGCCGCTCTCGCCGCCAAGATGGCAGCCAAGCCGCCGCTGGCGATGCAACTGGCCAAGGAGGCGGTGCGCCAGGGCCACGACATGAACCTGGCCAACGGCATCCGACTGGAAGCCGACCTGCAAACGCACCTGCTCAACACGCAAGATCGCCTTGAGGCGGCCGCCGCCTTCCGTGAGAAGCGGCCACCCAAGTTCACGGGTCAATGATTTTTCTCGTCTCTATCCACCGCAAGCACAGGAGGTTTCCATGACATCGTTTCTTGGCTCCCACATTCGCCGAGGCCGGCTGCTCGGCTCAGGCGCACTGCTCCTCATGTCGCTGTGTCTGCCCGCTTCGCTGTGGGCGCAGGCGAGCTACCCAAGCCGCAACATCACGGTGATCAACCCCTGGCCCCCCGGCGGACCCGCAGACATCGTGGCCCGCCCCATCTTTGCCAAACTGGCCGAGCGCCTCGGACAGCCGGTGGTCATCGAGAACAAGGCCGGCGCCAACGGCGTCATTGGGTCGACCCAGGTCGCCCGCGCCCAGCCCGACGGCCATACCCTGCTGTTCTCGCATGTCGGGCCGATCGCCATCAGCCCCTCGATGGAAAAAGACTTCCCCTTCAACTCGGTGCGGGACTTTGAGCCCATCACCCAGATCGTCTCCGCGCCTACCGTTTTGCTGGTGCGCGCCGACATGCCGGTCAAAACCTTTCAGGAGTTGATCGCCTACGCCAAGCAGCGCCCCGGGAAATTGAGCTACGGCTCGGTCGGCCCGGGCAGCACCACCCACCTGGCGGGGGAGATGCTGCAAAGCGCCGCCGGGATCAGCATCTTGCATGTGCCCTACAAGGGCGCCGCGCCGGTGCTGACCGACCTCATTGGCGGTCAGATCGACATGGCCTTCATCAATATCTCGGGCGCCATTCCCAACATCGAGTCGGGCAAGCTGCGCGGCCTGGCGGTGAGCACCCTGCGCCGCTCGAGTCTGTTGCCCCAACTGCCCGCGATCGCCGAGGTCTACCCGGGCTATGAGGTCAACTCTTGGTACGGTCTGATGGCGCCCGCAGGCACACCCAAGGCCAGCGTGAACCGGCTGCACTCGGAGGTGGCGCAAATTCTCAAGCTGCCGGAGGTCATGCAGGTGCTGCGCAACGGCGGGCTTGATGCCGAGGGCACCACACCCGAGGTGTACGCCGCCAAGATCAAGAGCGACCTGGCGCGCTGGAACGCGGTGCTCAAAGCCACCGGCCTGGCGGTCAACCCCTGAGACGCGGAGTCCCTGCACCCCTGACCCATTCATCCACCACGGAAGTCACCATGCGAATTTGGCATCAGAGTTTTACCGTCCTGGGCGATCTTCCGGCGTACCGGGAGGCCTTGCGGGAGCGCATTCACAAGGTGGTGCGGCCCGGGACCGAGGTGGTACTGCATGGGCAGATTCCCGGCACCTACCCGAGCGACTACCCGGGCACCGACATCAAGTACTCCACGCTGTATTGGCTGCATGGCCTGCAGTGGATCAGCGCGGCGCGCGAGGCCGAGCGTCAGGGCTTTCAGGCCATGGTGCTGGCCAGCATCCCCAGCCCCATGATCCGTGACATACGCACGCTGGTGAACATTCCGGTGGTCGGCTATGGCGAGACTGCCTTCCACCTCTCGGGTCTGTACGGGCGCCGGGTCGGCATGCTGTTTTTCAACACCGAGCGGCTCGACTTCTGGCCGGAGCAGGTGCGCCAATGGGGGGTGTCTGAGCGCTTTGCCGGTATCTCCGAAGCCGGCGTGAGCTTCAATCAGGTGGCGCAGGCCCTGAGCGACCCGAGCAAGGCGCAGCCCGTGATCGACACCATCATCGCGCACGGCGAAAAAATGGTGCGCGAAAAAGGCGTGGACGTGATCGTCCCCGGAGAAATGCCCATGAACCTGCTTCTGGCCAACGCAGGCGTGCACCATATCGGTGGCGCCACCGTGATCGACGGTATCGCCACCTGCTTCAAGATGGCCGAAACCCTGCATGACCTCCAGCAGATCAGCGGGATGACACCCAGTCAAGTGGGATTTTTCCATGCCAAGCCCGACCCGGAGCGGGTGGAAGATGTGCTCAAGTTTTACGGCCTGGAAAATCTGGGTCGACGCATCCAGGAAGACTGATTCCAGACCTCTGACTTTCGACTTCCGTCCCAAAACACACGATACCTACAGGAGACATTCATGGATCAGACCCGCACCCAGGGGCACGCCAGCCCCACCCCACGGCGCAACTGGCTCGGCACGCTCGGCGCGCTGGGGACACTGGCAATGGCCTGCGCACTGCCTTTGAGCAGCTGGGCGCAGACCGCCCAGAGCTACCCCAGCAAGCCCATTCGCCTGGTGGTCCCCTTTGCCCCCGGCGGGGCGGCAGACATTCTCGGCCGCCTGATCGCCGACCGTCTGCAAAAAGACCTGGGCCAGGCGGTGATCATCGTCAACAAGGATGGCGGCGGAACCATCATCGGGGCGGACTTCGTCGCCAAATCACCCGCCGACGGCTACACCCTGCTTCTGGGCAATGACGCGGCCACCATCAAC
>JAURKV010000175.1 GCA_030831585.1 Ramlibacter sp.
ACAGGGTCAGCGTGCAGGCCCAGAGCGGCCAGCTTGTCCCGCGCCGGGTAATCCGACAGCACCGCCACCTGCTTGCCCTGGCGGCGCAGGGCGTAGAACAGCGCCGCGATGCCGGGCCGCCGGCACGCCGCCAGCCAGCGCAGCGGGCGGCGCTCCATCCAGTCCTCTACTCGGGCCTGCACTTCGGCTGGCCGGCAGCCGAGGTGCTGCGCTGGCAAGCGGTACTGCAAGCGCAGGAAATCCACGCCCGCGCAGTCCATCGCCTCCATCGGTCTCCCCACCTCGCCCACAGCCTGCATCGATGACACCGCCGGGGGCTCGGCGCTGGCCCGTGCGCCGGCTTCCGCCAGCGCCTCACGCATACGACGGAAGGTCGCCAGCGTGCGCAGCGCCTCAAGGCTGCGACAGCGAACGGCGTCGGCCAGCAGCCAGGCCGCCATACGCAGGCGCAGCCGGCGGGCGTCGTAAAGCGTGCCATCGACGTCGAACACCACCAGGTTGATCGCGCCCCAGTCGAAGGTGTCTGCCGGCCGCTTGCCCCGTCTGTCCGTGCTGCTCATCGCCGCAGCTCCAACTGGATGAAATGGGGCTCGGCCAGCGTCTGCAGGCGCGGTAACTGAACGAAGCTCAGGCCGACCAGCGCCAGGATGGTCAGGGCGCTGATCATCATCAGCCGCTTCTCGCGGAACAACTTCTCCGGTTTTTGCGCCACCGATCCGCTGCGCAGCGACAGGGCCAGGTAATGCGCGAACAGTGCGATCACCAGCGGGCAGGCCATCAGGTACTCGATCCGGTACTTCACCAGGAAGACGCCCAGCAGCAAGGTCGACATCAGCGCGTAGACGAAGCAGGAGACCAGCAGCCGCTCCTCGGTGTAGCCGCGAAAGCTCGCACGGTAGCGGTGCAGCACCGCCACGCCCGGTCCAGCGGCGATCTCGCGGTACTCGGACAGCCGCTTGGCCCCCATCAGAAAGGCCCCGCCCATCCAGTACGCCAGCAGCAGCGACGCGGGCGCCAGGGTGGATTCCTCCAGCATCGCCCAGCCGAGCATGAGCCGCAGCGGGTTGTTGAAGGACTCGCACAGCACGTCAAGAAAGGGCAGGTTCTTGGCCCGCAAGGGCTGCACGTTGTAGACGACGCCAGACACCCAGAACAGCAAGCTGGTGGCGAAGAACAGGGGCCCCACTTCCCCCGCCATTGCCAGCCCCGCCAGGGAGCACCCGGCGTAGAGGGTCCAGACCGCCGGAGGCCACAAGGGTGCAGTGACCGCCGGCCGGCTCGACTTGTCGGGGTGGAAGGCGTCGAAGGCACGGTCCAGCCATTCGTTCAGGATGTAGTTGGCCGAGGCCACCGCCACCGCGCTCGCCATGCCCATCGCGATGCGCCAGGTTGCGCCCTCCAGCGAGGGCTCCCTCAGCATCCAGGCCAGGACCAGCCCGGGCAGGATGAACACATGCTTGGTCATGTGGTCCAGGCGCGCCATACGCAGGTAGTCTCGCCAGTGGGCGCGCCGGATGGCGGCTGCCGGTCCGGTGGCGAGCTTGTCGCGGTTCATGGCTGTGCTCCTTGGGGTTTGCGGGTTCTGGCCTGCGCCGCGTGAGCGGGCCAGCCGGGCATTCGGGGGGCTGCGGCCGCTGCGCGGAGCAGGGCTGCGCGTGCACAAAGGCCTGCGGCCAGCAGGGGCAGCAGCCAGACCACCCTCGCCTGAAAGCGGTCCAGGGGCGCGGCCAGCGCGGCGCAGACTGCCGCGTTCATGAGCAGCCCGGCCAGCACCAGCGCCACCAGGCAGGTCGCTACCTCGCGGGCCGCCGCCCTTCGCCGCCGACGACACGCCAGGTACCCGAGGAGTAAAAGAGCACTTGCGCCTGTGCTGGCCAGGGCCAGTGCCGAAAAGCGGTCCTGCCACTGCGGCGCCCTTGCGCCCCGGCTGTCGCGTAATGCCGCCATCAGCGCCGATGGCACCCGGCCCTCATACATCGCCAGTTCGCCCGGGCCCAGGCCCCAGATGTCGATGCGGAACTCGGTGAGTTGCCTGGCGGTATCCGCCGCCATGTCACCCAGCACGCCCGTCGGGTCATGCCGAAGTACCTGCCAAGCCAGGCCGATTTGCTCCTGCGACAGCCGGCGCTTGGTGGCTGCATCTGCCGGCGCGAAGACGCCGCGCGCCGGGTCGGGCTCGAAAAGAAAATCGGTCCAGGGCAGCGGAAAGCGGTCTCGATAATTGCAGGCAGCCCAGCGCTCATCGGGGGCCAACTCCGGGCATACCTGGTGGAGGTAGCCGGTGCCAGGACCTTGGTCGACCAGCCGCGCGGTGAGGTGCGGCAGGCGCAGTGGCGGCGCGCCCAGGGCCTGGGTGACGACGCGCGAGAACGCGGCCTCGGCCAGCAGTGCGCCCACCACGCAGGCTGCCACCCAGGCCAGTCCTCCTGCCCAGGGGCCCCGTGCGCCCGTGGCGCGCCCTGCGGTTGGGATCGCCCAGGACGACCGCGCGGCCCGGGTCGTCCAGGCGTTCCAGAGTGTCCATCCAGTGCCCAACGCCAGCAGCAGTGCGGCCGTCGCGAGGTGGCTGGCGTGCGCGCAGAGGGCAAACAGGAGTAGCAGCGCCACGCCGATTCGCTGGCTTGTCTGCAAGGTCTTGCCCTCTGCCATGAGCAGGGCCGACGCGAGGATCGCCAGACCCGCGAAGATGTCTGGCATCAGCAAGCCGGTGAACAGGCCGGCCGGTGTGGCCAGGGCGAGCAAGCCGGCGATGGCCAGAAAGGCGGGTATCGGCAGGCCCCAGCGCGTCACCAGCAGCAGGTGCATCAGCCAGGCCAGACATAGCGCCTGGAAGGCGACTGCCCACCAAAGGCTCCCGGCCAGCTGTGACGCCTCCAGCAGTGCGCCATAGTAGATCGAGCGACCTGCGAGGACTACGCCCTCCTGCGGTGCACTCAGACCAGCCGCCCGCCCCGGCGACTTTGGCGGCAGCGCCGGAGCCTCCCCGCCCTGCGGACCCGCGGACGCTGTCGTCGGTCGTGGTACAGCCGATGCGGCCGGCGGCTCACCCAGCCAGGAAGGCAAGCGGCCCGGCCCCAGCAGTTGGGCCAGGCCCGCCTCCGCCCCTCGAAGGTAGGTGGGGGTGTCTGGGTACATCAGCGGCAGACCATTCCAGGCGGCAGGCAGCAGCAGCAGGCCAGCCGCCAAAAGCCAGGCCCAGCGCGAGTGCCGCGGCGAGGTGAAAGGGGTCAGGGACATGAGTGGCGCCCGTGGGTCAGGCAGGCTGGGGATCGGGGATCGATCCGTGTGGGCGCCAATCTATGCGGCCGCGGTTGCGGCGCTGTCGGAGAAGCAGGACGGCAGCGGTAGGTGACGGGCCGTCTCTTGGATGGGCAGTGAAATGTTCCCGGGCCGCGCCGCGCCCATGAAAAACGGGGCCTAAGCCCCGTTTCATTTCTAGGTCATCCCGGCGCGAAGCCGGGTGCCAGATCAGCCGCCGTAGCCGCCGCGGCCACCGCCGCCGCCGCCGCCACGCGGGCCGGAGCCGTAGGGGCTGCGGAAGCCACCACCGCCGCCGCCGTCGCCGCGACCGCCACCACCGTAGCCGCCGCCACCACCACCACCGCCGCCGTAGCCGCCACCACCACCACCACCACCACCGAAGCCGCCGGTACGCGGGCGGGCTTCCATCGGGCGGGCTTCGTTGACCACCACGTTACGACCGCCAAGGGCTTGGCCGTTCATGCCTTCAATCGCCGAGGTGGCTTCCTCTTGGGAGCCCATTTCGACGAATCCAAAGCCTTTGGAGCGACCGGTGTCGCGCTCCATCATTACTCGGGCGGAAACCACTTGGCCAAAAGCGGAGAAAGCTTGCTCGAGGTCGCTGTCGCGCACGGAATAGGGCAGGTTGCCCACGTACAGTTTGTTGCCCATGAAAACGGGACTCCTAAAGAAACATTGAGACCAGCGATGGAGTCCCGAAAGCGCCAGAAACTTGCTGACAACGCGAAAGTGACCTGTTCACCGCAAACCATGAGGAGGTTTCCTTACGGACACCGCCCCAGCCGCATTATGGGACACAGATCTCCTGCCGGTGCAAGGCCCGTGGGCTGAAGCAGGCCAGCTCGGCCGGCGACTGTGGTCGATTTGCCTCAGATTCAGCGCGTTCGGGGCCCCCTTTTCCCCTGCCGATGGCTTCCTAGAGGCTCTTTCAGGCCCTCTCAGGCCTTCTCAGGCGTTCCCAGGCGTTCGTGGGCACTTTTGTATGCGCACGGTCGCCTCCGCTCCAAAACACCCAGGATGGGTGCCATCCAGGTCACCAGGCCCCCGCTGACAGGCCCTATACTTCCTGACAAGCGCCGATTTGCTTTCGCTTGCGGGCGCTTCCAACAAGTACTGCTAAAGACGGAGTCCGGCCCGGCCGGCATCGTTATTTGGCGATGCCGGCTTTTTTGTTGCTCCATGACCCTGGTTGCCAAGCCCCAATCGATGCGCTTCGACGCGCCGCTGCCGCTGCAGAGCGGGGCTTCGATCCGTGGCTACGAGCTGGCCTACGAAACATATGGCACGCTCAACGCTGACCGTAGCAATGCGGTCGTGGTCTGTCACGCGCTCAATGCCTCCCACCATGTGGCCGGGGTGTACGCGGATCAACCGGGTTCCGAGGGCTGGTGGGACACCATGATCGGCCCGGGCAAACCGGTCGACACCGACCGCTTTTTCGTCATCGGCGTGAACAACCTGGGCTCCTGCTTTGGCTCGACCGGCCCGATGAGCGTGAACCCAGACACCGACCGCGTCTACGGCGCCGACTTCCCGGTAGTCACGGTGGAAGATTGGGTGGACGCTCAGGCCCGGCTGCTCGACGCGCTGGGCATCGAGACCCTGGCGGCGGTCATGGGCGGCAGCCTCGGCGGCATGCAGGCCCTGTCTTGGACGCTGCGCTACCCAGCCCGGGTGCGGCATGCGGCGGTGATCGCCAGTGCGCCCAACCTCAACGCGGAGAACATTGCCTTCAATGAGGTGGCCCGACGCGCCATCGTCACCGACCCTGACTTTCATGGCGGCCATTTCTATCGACACGGGGTGGTCCCCAAGCGCGGCCTGCGCATCGCCCGCATGATTGGGCACATCACCTACCTGTCCGACGACGTGATGAACGCGAAGTTCGGTCGCGAGCTGCGCGGGGCTGTGGGCGAAGCCGCGCGCGAGGTCTATCACTACACCACACAGGACATCGAGTTTCAGATCGAAAGCTACCTGCGCCACCAGGGTGACAAGTTCAGCGAGTACTTCGACGCCAACACCTATTTGCTCATCACCCGCGCGCTCGACTACTTCGACCCGGCGCGCCACCACGGCGGTAGCCTGACCCGGGCGCTGGCCGCCGCGACGGCTCGGTTTCTCCTGGTGAGCTTCACCACCGACTGGCGCTTTTCGCCGGCCCGCAGCCGTGAAATCGTCAAGGCGCTCCTGGATAACCGGCGCGACGTGAGCTACGCCGAGATCGACGCCCCGCACGGCCACGATGCCTTCCTGCTGGAAGACCCGCGCTACCTGGCGGCGGTGCGGGCCTGGTTTGGGCGCATCGCGACGGAGCTTGCGTCATGAGCGACCGCCATCTGATGCACTCGATTGCCCGCTTGGTGCCGCCCGGCTCGCGGGTGCTCGACCTGGGCTGCGGCGATGGCGCCTTGCTGGATTTCCTCAAGCGGGAGCGCGGCTGCAGCGGCTACGGGGTCGAGCTGGCCGACGCCAACGTGCTGGCCTGTCTCCAGCGCGGGGTCGACGTGATCCAGCTCAATCTGGACGAGGGCCTGGCGATGTTCGACGACGACAGCTTCGACGTCGTGTTGCAGATCGACACCCTCCAGCACCTGCGCAACACCGAAACCATGCTGGTGGAAACCGCGCGGGTGGGGCGTGTGGGCATCGTGGCCTTCCCCAACTTCGCCCATTGGCCCAACCGCCTGGCGGTGCTGGGTGGGCGCATGCCGGTGACCCGACGCCTCCCTTACCAGTGGTACGACACGCCCAATATCCGGGTCGGCACCTTCAAGGACTTCGAGGCCTTGGCGACCAAGAACCGGCTGGCCATCCTCGACGCCTTTGGTATGCAGGACGGCCAGGAGCTTCGTTTTTTGCCCAACGCCCGGGCGTCGACCGCGGTGTTCCGGTTCGAGCGGGCCTGAGTCGCATGACCCGCACAGGCGTTCGGTGAGCCAGTCGCCAGATGCTCCCCGCATGGCCGAGGCGCCTGCCGCGGTGCCGATTCACGAGGCCCTGGCCTTCTGGCTCAAGCTCGGGTTCATCAGCTTCGGCGGCCCCGCGGGGCAGATCGCCCTCATGCACCGCGAGCTGGTTGAGCGCCGACGCTGGATTTCCGAGGGCCGCTTCCTGCACGCGCTCCACTACTGCATGCTGCTGCCTGGGCCCGAGGCGCAGCAGTTGGCGACCTATTTGGGCTGGCTGATGCACCGCAGCGCCGGCGGTATCGCCGCAGGCCTGCTGTTCGTGCTGCCCGCTCTGCTGCTGCTGATCGCTCTGAGCTGGGGCTACCTGGCCTTTGGCCATTTGCCGTGGGTCGCCGCCTTCTTCGCCGGCATCCGGCCCGCGGTGGCGGCCCTGGTCATGCAGGCGGTTTGGCGGCTGGGCAGTCGTACCTTGTCCCATCCCGCCCGTGCGCCGGCGCGCTGGGTCATTGCCCTGACGGCCTTTCTGGCCGTCGCCGTCTGGGCGGTGCCTTTCCCCGCGGTCGTCGCCGCTGCAGCCCTGGCCGGCTGGCTTGGCGGCCGTCTGGTCCCCGCGCAGTTTTCCAGTGCCGGCGCTGCGCATGCCAGCTCGGCGGCGTCGGCAAATGCGCCGGCCCTGATCGACGACCACACCCCCACGCCCGCCCACGCGCGCTTCTCCCGTCTCGGCCTCGCGCGCGTCGTCGGCGTCGGCGCGCTCTTGTGGCTGCTGCCTCTCGCGGCGCTCCTGGCCTGGGGCGATGGCGGACGCGCGCTGGCCGCCATGGGCTGGTTCTTCACCAAGGCCGCCCTGCTCACGTTCGGCGGCGCCTACGCGGTGCTGCCTTATGTGCACCAGGGCGCGGTCGAGCAGTACCAGTGGTTGACCGCCGCCCAGATGGTCGACGGGCTCGCCCTGGGCGAGACCACGCCGGGCCCGCTGATCATCGTGGTGGCGTTCGTGGGGTTTGTCGGCGGCTGGACCCACCAGCTTTTGGGCCCCGATGCACTCGCTACGGCCGGCGTTGTCGGCGCCTGCGTCGCCACCTGGTTCACCTTCTTGCCGTCCTTCCTGTTCATTCTCGGCGGCGGGCCGCTGGTCGAGTCCACGCGCGGCCGGCCCGGCTTGACCGCGCCCCTGGCGGCAATCACCGCCGCGGTGGTCGGCGCGATCGCCAGCCTGGCGCTGTATTTCCTGGCGCTGGTCGCCCGCGGGCCGGCCCTCGGCCCGCCCGGGCCACTCGGCCTGGACTGGCCAGCCCTTGCGCTCACCGCCTTGGCTTTGCTGGTGTTGCTGCGGGGCCGTCTGGGGGTGGTCCCCGTGATTCTGGGCTGTGGTCTTTTGGGGGTGATCTGGCGCCTTGTGGTGCAGCAGTTAGCTCTTTAGAATTAAGCTGACTGGTCCGGCGCGTTTGCCGGTCAGATGGGCAGTCTGCCCTTGACTTGATTCCTGGAGAGCGACATGTCCCTGAGCGACGCCCATTCCTCGTCGACCCTGCCCCTGGAGGCGCTCGTGGGTCAGCCGCAGGACGCGATGCCCGATGTCATGGCCCACCTGGCCGCCGCCGAGGTGGAGTCCGCGCAGCGCTTCGCCGCGCTGATGCCCCGGGTGGTGCGAAAGGCCCTGGCCGATGCCGACCCGGCCGCCGTCGAGCAGGCCATCGCGGACGGGGGCTTCGTTCTCAACGACAGCACGGTGGTCATGCGGCACAACACCGAGAACGACCAAATCGAGTTTTTCTGCGATGTCGGCCTGCCTGAACCCCATGCGCTGGAAGCCTCCTACCGCATCGCGCTCGAAATCAACCTGTGCCGCACCTATCCCGGCATCACCCTGGGCGTGCATCCGGAGTCGAGCCGCCTGGTGGCCACGACCTCCATTCACAGCCTGCTGGTTGGTGACGACGAGGTCTGCCTCAACGTGCTGGAGCTCCTCACCCGGCAGGTCGGCCTGCTCAGGGATAGCCAGGCCATTCCGCTTCAGGTAGAGGTCTGAGGGCCATGGGTTCACCGGGCTAGGCAGGCCTTACCATGGGGGGGCGTGATTGAACTTCAGGAAGTCTTGCCGCCATGAACGCTCCGCTGCACCACGAACTGCCCTCCTCTGGCCTGGACCCGGTCCGCGCCCTCGATCAGGTGACCCGCCAGTGGGACACCGACATCCTGCGCCAGCTGACTGATTACGTCGCCATCCCCGCCAAGTCGCCAGGCTTTGACCCCGACTGGGCGGCCCACGGCCACATCGACACCGTGCTGCGCAATGCCGCCGTCTGGGTCGAGGCCCAGAAGGTCGAAGGGCTCACCCTCGAGGTCGTTCGCCTGCCTGGGCGCACACCAGTGCTGTTCTTCGAGGTCGCCGCCACCCGCGCCGCCGCATCCAGCGCGCAAACCGTGCTGATGTACGGTCACCTCGACAAGCAGCCGGAGTTCAGCGGCTGGCGCGCCGACCTCGGCCCCTGGACGCCCAAGTACGAGGACGGCAAGCTCTATGGCCGAGGCGCTGCCGATGACGGCTATGCGGTCTACGCCAGCATTGCTGCGGTTCAGGCGCTCAAGGCCCAGAACGTGGCGCATCCACGCATCGTCGGCCTGATCGAGACCAGCGAAGAGAGCGGCTCGCGTGACCTGCTGCCCTATATCGATGCCCTGCGAACGCGACTGGGCGATGTCGGCTTGGTGATCTGCCTCGACTCGGGCGCCGGCAACTACGAACAACTGTGGCTCACCACCTCACTGCGCGGTATGGCCGCCGGCACGCTCAAGGTGCAGGTGCTTACCGAAGGTGTCCACTCCGGCGACGCCTCGGGCCTCGTACCCTCGAGCTTTCGCATCATGCGGCAGGTTCTCGACCGGCTGGAAGACAGCCAGACCGGCCGGCTTCTGCCCGAAATCTTCCACTGTGACGTTCCGGCCCAGCGCCTGGAGCAGGCGCGCGCCACCGCCGCCATCCTGGGCGACGAGGTCTACAAGCGCTTTCCCTGGGCCCATTACGACTGCGGCGGCGCCACCGCCTTCGCTTTGCCCACCACCAACGACCCAGTACAGGCCCTCATTAATCGCACCTGGACGCCGACCCTGTCGGTCACCGGCGCCGAGGGCCTGCCGGCCTTGCAGGACGCAGGCAATGTGCTGCGCCCCTACACCGCCTTCAAGCTCTCGCTGCGTCTGCCGCCCTTGGTCGATGCCGCGCAGGCCGTGCAGCGGCTCAAGGCCTTGCTGGAGGACAACGCGCCCTATCAGGCGCATGTGACCTTTGAGCCTTTCAGCGCCGCCACCGGCTGGAACGCGCCGGACACGGTGCCCTGGTTCGAGCAGGCCCTGCACCGGGCCTCACAGGCGCATTTCGGCGCGCCTTGTGGCTACATCGGCCAGGGCGGCACGATCCCGCTGATGAACATGCTGAGCGAAGGGTTCCCGCAGGCGCAGATGATGGTTTGCGGCGTGCTGGGCCCGCGCAGCAACGCGCACGGCCCGAACGAATTCCTGCACGTGCCCTATGCCAAGCGCCTCACCGCCGCGGTGGCTGAGGTCATGGCGGCCATGCCCTGAGCCACTGGGCAGCTCTGCGCGAGGCTAACTCCGCTGCCGCGCGGCGCAGGCCCTGCTGCGGCCAGCGCGTTATCAGTCCGAGGCGGGCGCGGACCGGCGCTGAACCCAGGCAAGCCAACCCAGAGCCAGCCCACACAGCGCCACCGGCACCAGTGAGCCGGTGTTGAGAATGTTCCAGCCCTGGGTCGTGATCAGCACACCGGAGGACAGCGAGGTGACCGCCATGGTGATAAAGACAAAGAAGTTCAGGGCGCCCTGGGCCTGATCGCGCTCTTGCGGGCCGTAGGCCGCCAGCGAGAGTGTGGTCGAGCCGGTGAAGAGGAAGTTCCACCCGACGCCCAGCAGGAAGAGTGCGATTACGAAATTGTGCAGGTTGACGCCGCTGAGCGCGATGGCGATGCAGATCAGGTTGAGCACCACGCCCGCAGCCATCACCTTCAGCGAGCCAAAACGCTTGATCAGGTTGCCGGTGAAAAAGCCCGGCGCGAACATGCCGATCACATGCCACTCCAGCACGAAGGCGGCGTCTCCGAAGGGCAGGCCACACTGCTGCATGGCCAGGGGCGTGGCCGCCATCAGCAGGTTCATCACACCATAGCCCATTGCGCCCGTCAGGGCCGCAACAACGAAAACCGGCTGGCGCAGGATTTGCCCCAGCGGCCGTTTCGGCGCGGCCTCCCCGGTGGGCACTGCGGACGGTGGAAAGCGCAGGAAGGACATCAAAATGAGGCCGCCAAGTGCCACCCCGCTGAGGCCCAGGTAGGCCCCAGCGAAGGGCGCCGAGAGCAGGTCACGCCCGGCTGCGGCAAGGTTGGGCCCGGCGATGGCCCCGATCAGCCCGCCCGCCATGACCCAGGAGACCGCCTTCTCGCGCTCGCCGGCCCCAACCAGCTCCGCGGCCGCGAAGCGGTACAGGTGCGCGTTAGCGTTGTAGTAGCCGGCCACCACGGTGGCCAGCACCAGCAGTTCGAAGTTACGCGTGACCGCCGCCCACGCGCACAGCAGGGCCGATGCCAAGCCCACGATCAGCCCGAGCTGGAAGGAGCGCTGGCGTCCATAGCGCCGCTGGGTCCGGGCCACCAACCCGGTCGACAGAGCGCCACCCACCACATAACCCATGACCGGCAGCGTCGCCATCCAGGGCACAGGCGCCAGCGCAAACCCGACCAGCCCGTTGATCGCGATGAAGGTGACGTTGTTCGTGAGGAACAGGCCCTGGCAGACGGCCAGGAGCAGAAGGCGGGGATTCATCGGCCCATCATGCCGCAGCGGTAGGGGGCTTCAAGTCACCAGCGCGTCTTCGCGGCCCGCCGGGTCCGCAAGCCGTCCTTGCGCTCAGCCCGCAGCGCCGCCGAGCGTGAGCCAGGCCAGCGCCGCCAGTGGCGCCGTCTCCGCCCGCAGCACGCGCGGACCCAGTGTGACTGGCTCGAAGCCGGCAGCGCGCGCCTGCCCGACTTCCTGGGCAGAGAGCCCGCCCTCGGGGCCGGAAAGAAGCAGTACGGCTTCCTGCGTGTCACCAGCCACGGCTTGCGACAGCGGCCGGGCGTCTCCCTCCAGCGAAAGAACCAGACGGCGAAGCGTCGGCGCCACGGGGGCTGCCAGCCAGTCGGCCAAGCCTCGTGGCGTATCGATCAGCGGTACGCGGTTACGCCCGCATTGCTCGCAGGCGGCCGCAGCCACGCCTTGCCAGTGCGCCTGCTTGCGCTCGGCACGCTCACCCGACAGCCGCAGCACGCTGCGCTCGGTGATGAGGGGCGCAATGCCGGCCACGCCCAGCTCGGTGGCCTTTTCCACCAGCCAGTCCATGCGCTCGTTGGCTGGCATGCCGGGCGCCAGCCAGACTGCTCGCCCGGCCTCGCGCTCGATGGGCGCGTGCGTGCCGACCTCGACCTGCACCTCGCTGCGGCCCATGCGGGTGATGGTCGCCGGCCACTGCCCGCCCCGGCCATCGAACAGGGTTACCTTCTCGCCAGGCTGCATCCGCAGCACCTGTACATGGCGGGCGGCGCCGGGCGGCAGCGCCAGATGCGCGCCCTCGGACAGGGGGTCGGGGCAGTGAATGCGCGGCATCAGGGGTGTGTGTTCCGTAGGGACAGCGGCGGGAGATGAGACCAGGCTCGGGGCCAAGCCGCCTCAGCTGCGGCCGAAGCTGAAGGCCTCGGTCATGGCGGTGCCCTCGACCTGGTCCACCAGACGCAGCAGTGGGGTCAGTTCGCGGTAGCGTCGCGCAGTGGCGCGGATGTAGGCGATGAAGCGTGGCGTGTCGGCCAGGTATTTGGGCTTGCCATCTCGCAGGGTGAGGCGGGCGAAGATACCGGCCACCTTGAGGTGGCGCTGCAGTCCCATCCACTCCACCGCGCGCCAGAACTCGCCGAAATCGGCGTCCACCGGCAGGCCGGCCTTGCGCGCCGCCTGCCAATAGCGGACGGTGATGTCGAGCACCACCTCCTCGTCCCAGCTGAGAAATGCGTCCCGCATCAGGCTGGCGATGTCATAGGTGATGGGGCCGTGAACAGCGTCCTGAAAATCGAGCACGCCCAGCCGGGCTTCGGCCGGCTGGCCCGGGATCATCAGGTTGCGGGGCATGAAGTCCCGGTGCACATACACGGTCGGCGCCGCCAGGTTGCGGGCGATGATGAGACGGAAGGTGGCGTCCAGCGTCTCGCGCATGGAGCCCTCCACCGCGATGCCGCGGTGCCGTCCCAGGTACCAGTCCGGGAACAGCTGGAGTTCTCGCAGGAGCAAGGCCTCGTCGTAGGCTGGCAGCACCCCTGGCCTCGAGGCCTGTTGCCAGGCCACAAGGGCCTCGAGCGCGCGCAGGTACAGGCCCTGATTGGCCTCGGGCCGCGCGGGGTCGATGACCTCCATCATGGTCTGGCGACCCAGGTCGTCCAGCAGCATGAAGCCTTGCGGCTCGTCCCAGGCCAGGATCTGCGGCACCAGCAGGCCGGCGGTCTGCATCAGGCCGGCTACCTTCACGAAGGGGCGGCAGTCCTCCTTGTCTGGCGGCGCGTCCATGATGATGCGGCTGGTGCCCGCCTCATCGTCGATCCGCAGGTAGCGGCGAAAGCTGGCGTCAGCGGAGGCGGGCCGCAGGCTGCCGGGCACCAGCCGGTGGGCCTGGCGCAGCGCGCCCAGCCAAGTGTCGAAACGCGCCTGGCGTGCGGTGTCGCTCCAGGTGACGGTCTGCAGGGTGGGTTCGCTCATGGATAATTCATTTTACAAAGCGGTCTGCGCGCCTCCTGGCGCCAAGCGGTTTGTTGAGGCCCGCCCCATTGATGCCAGCTCGTCTGTCTGCCCGTTTGTCCGCCTCGTTGCCGCGCAGCCCAGCGCCGCTGCGTGCGGTGGCGCTGGCGCTGGCCCTGTTGGCCTTACCCACCTGGGGCTGGGCGCAGGCGAGCGCGCCTCAGGCGCCAGCAACCGTGTCCCGTATGGGGGCCGAAGCCTCCAAGGGCCAAGACCCGCAGCAGCTGCGGCGCAGCCTGATGCTCCAGCCCCGCATCCCGCGCCAGCAACGTGCACAGCAACCCCTCTTTCTCGAGGGCGGGCGCGTCGAGGGCCGCGCTGAGCTGGAGACCACGGTTGAGGGCCAGGCCGTCCTGCGCCGGGCCGACATCGTGATGCGCGCCGACCGCATTCACTACGACCAACCCACCGACACCGCGCGCGCGCAAGGCCAGGTGCGGGTCAACCGGGCTGGTGATGTCTTCGAGGGCCCGGCGCTTGAGTTGCAGGTCGATGCCTTTCAGGGCTTCTTCAGTGCGCCGCGCTACCGCCTACTCAAGAACGACGCCCACGGTCAGGCCGAGCGAATTGACTTCCTCGACAACGATCGGATCAACATTCACCGGTCCAGCTACACCACCTGTCAGCGCAGCGATGAGCGCAGCTGGCGACCGGCCTGGATGCTGACCGCGAAGGAGATCCGTCTGGATAACGAGGCCGGCGTGGGCGTGGCCACCGGTGCCATGCTGCGGGTCTTCGGCGTGCCGGTGGTGCCGCTGCCTTACCTGAGCTTTCCCTTCTCGGACGAGCGCAAGTCCGGGCTGCTACCGGCGACGACCGGCGGCGACAGCGTCAATGGCACGGTGGTATCGGTGCCCTATTACTGGAACATCGCGCCTAACCGCGATGCGACCATCACCCCTACACTCATGGGTCTGCGCGGTCTGGAGCTAGGCAGCGAATTTCGCTACCTCGAGCCTGATTTCCGTGGCCGTGCACGGCTGAACGTCCTGCCCGATGACCGGCTGCGCGATGGGCGCAACCGCTGGGCCCTGGGACTCGAGCATCAGGACCGCCTGGCGCGCGAGCCCTTTCCTGGCGGGCTGGGCGTCACCCTGCGCGTCAACCGGGTTAGCGACAACGACTACTGGCGTGATTTCGGGCGCAACTCGATTACCCAGTCCCAACGCTTGCTGGGCAGCGAGGGCGCGCTGACCTGGACGCCCCCCGGCGCCCGCTGGAACCTCTCGGCCCGGGCCCTGGCTTGGCAGACCCTGCAGAGCCCCGACACCATCATCCCGCCGTATGACCGCCTGCCCCAGGTCACCGCGCGCTATGCGGACAATCTGCCCGCCGGTATGCGGGGCCAGCTGCTGGCCGAGTACACGCAGTTCCAATCGGTTTCCTCGCTCACCTTGCAGCCCAATGCGCAGCGGGCCCTGCTGATCGGCTCTGTATCGCGCAGCTGGCGCGACCCCGGTTATTTCGTGACGCCGCAGTTGCGGCTGCACGCGCGCCATTACCAGTTTGATGCTCCTTTGTCGGTGAGCGGTGAGTCCTCGGCCGGGGTCACGGTGCCGACCTTCAGCCTGGACAGCGGTCTTGTTCTGGAGCGTGACACCCAATGGTTCGGTCGCTCCCTGCTGCAGACGCTGGAGCCGCGCGCCTACTATGTGTACACGCCGCACCGTGCACAGAGCCACCTGCCCAACTACGACTCGGCCGCCACCGACTTCAACTTCGCCACGATCTTCACCGACGGCGCGTATGCCGGCAACGACCGCATTTCCGATAACAACCTGATCACTTTGGGCTTGACTAGCCGCTTTCAGGACGCGGCCAATGGCGCGCAGCTGGCCCGCCTGGGTGTGGCCCAGCGGCTTCGCTTCGCCGACCAGCGGGTGACGCTTACCGCAGCCGACTTGGGGGCAACCGATCGCATCTCCGACCTGCTGGTGGGGGGCTCGGTCAACTGGACGCCGCAGTGGAGCACCGACCTCACCGCCCAGTACGACCCCCGTCAGCGGCTGTCCGAGCGTGCCACCCTCAACGCCCGCTATTCGCCCTCCCGTTATCGTCTGATTCAGGGCGCCTACCGGTTCCAGCGAGACACCAACAGGCAGGTGGACCTGAGTTGGCAATGGCCGGTTAACGACCTGTGGGGTGATCGGGGCCAGGACCAGGGCTCGGGTCGCGGTCTGGGTGGCGACCGCTGGTACAGCGTGGGTCGCCTCAACATGAACCTGGTGGAAAAGCGGCTGATCGACTCGATCGTCGGTCTCGAATACGACGGCTGCTGCTGGGTCGGCCGGGTGATGCTCGAGCGTCTGCGGGTGGGTGCGCCCACCGCGCAGACCCGGCTGCTGTTCCAAATTGAGCTGATTGGCTTCTCCCGATTGGGAGATAACGTCCTGGGCGCGCTCAGGACCAATATCCCTCGCTACGAGTTCCTCCACGGCCAGGTGGCCCCGCCCAGCCGTTTCACCCGCTACGATTGAACGGATGTTTCCTCGCTCCTCTCTGATGCCGCCGTCCGCCCTCGCGCTGCGCGTGCTGGCCCTCACCTTGGTGCTGTCCAGCTCGGCCCTGGCTCAGTTGCGCCGAAGTGCGCCGGCGCCCGCCAGCGCCGCGCCCGCCGCCGTCCCGGCACCTGCTGCCATTCCCGCGCCTCCTCCAGCCTCAGCCGCAACGCCTGCCCCTCCAGAGCCGCAGGCGGCTGACTTCATCGTCGCGATCGTCAACTCCGAGCCCATCACCAACAGCGAGGTTCGGGCGCGGCTACCGCGCCTGCAGCAGCAGCTGGCTCGCCAGGGTGGCTCACCGCCCCCCCGCGAGCAACTGCTGGAGCAGATACGAGACCAGCTGATCAATGAGCGCGCGCAGTTGCAGGTGGCCCGCGATGCCGGCATCCGTGCAGATGTTGCCGCCGTCGACCAGGCGGAGCAGGATCTGGCCCGGCAGAACGGTGTGGATGTAGCAGAGCTGCGTCGTCGCGCGCTGGCCGAGGGCGTCTCTGAGAAGCAGCTGCGCGAGGACCTCAGCCGCCAGCTGATTCTGGTTCGGGTGCGGGAGCGCGAGGTCGAGGCCCGTATCGCGGTCTCGGAGCGCGAGATCGACGACTTCCTTCGCGAGCAGGCCGCTGCCGCAAGTGGCCAGGCGGTCGCGCTGAACCTGGCGCAGGTGCTGGTTGCCGTGCCTGAAACGGCCTCGCCGGCGCAGGTGGAGGCGCTGAGATTGAAGGCCGAGCGCATTCGCCAGCGCGCCCAGGCCGGTGATGATTTCGCCGTGATCGCGCGCGAGGCCTCGGATGCGCCCGACGCAGCAGCCAGCGGCGGCGCCTTCGGCCTGCGCCCGACGGACCGCTACCCCAGCGTTTTTCTCGACGCGACCCAATCCCTGGCCGTCGGCGGCGTGAGCGCAGTCTTGCGCACCGGCGCTGGTTTTCATGTGCTCAAGGTGCTGCAAAAGCAGCAGGAGCCCTCGATGGCAGTCACCCAGCAACGGGCCCGCCATATCCTCCTGCGTCCGGGCCCGCGCCTGGCCGAGGCGGCGGCACGGGAGCGTCTGGCCGAGTTCAAGCGCCGCATCGAATCCGGCGCGGCCGAATTCGCCCTGCTGGCCCGGGAGCACTCGCAAGACGGCAGCGCCGCGGCGGGCGGTGACCTGGGCTGGGCCAACCCTGGCATGTTCGTGCCCGAGTTCGAGGCGGTGTTGGCCAGTCTGGCCCCTGGCGAGATGGCGCCGCCCTTCACCTCCCGCTTTGGTGTGCATCTCCTCCAGCTTCTGGAGCGTCGGCGGGTGGCGCTGGGCCCGCGTGAGCAGCGTGAGGCGGCGCGCAATGCGCTACGCGAGCGCCGACTGGACGAAGCCTATGCGCGCTGGGTCCAGGATGTGCGCGGTCGCGCCTTCGTGCAGCTGCGCGAGCCGCCCCAGTGAGACCGGCGCCCGTCTGTCCGGCGGCTGGCCGCATCACGTGAAGCATGTCGCGCGCAAGCGCTTCGGCCAGCATTTCCTGGCCGACAGTGCTGTCATTGATGGCATCGTCCGCGCCATTGACCCGCGCTCCGGGCAGCCCATGGTCGAAATCGGACCCGGCTTGGCCGCCCTGACCCAGCCCCTGGTCGAACGCCTGGGCCGGCTGACGGTGATCGAGCTGGACCGGGACCTGGCAGTGCGCCTGCGAGCCCACCCCCAGCTCGATGTGGTGGAGTCCGATGTACTGAAGGTGGATTTCACCGCCCTGCACGCGCGCCTGGGCGCGCCCCTGCGCATCGTGGGCAATTTGCCCTACAACATCTCGTCTCCCATCCTGTTCCATCTGCTACCGGTCGCCGGCCTGGTGCAAGACCAGCACTTCATGCTGCAAAAGGAAGTGATCGACCGGATGGTCGCCACGCCCTCGACCGCCGCCTATGGGCGCCTGTCGGTGATGCTGCAGTGGCGCTACGAGATGGAGGACGTGCTCTTCGTTCCGCCTGAGGCCTTTGATCCGCCGCCTCGGGTCGACAGCGCCGTGGTGCGCATGGTGCCGCGCTCCCAAGCCGCGGCGGTGGACCCGAACCGCCTGTCCACCCTGGTGCAGGTGGCATTCAGCCAGCGCCGCAAGTTGCTGCGCCACACCCTCGGCCGCTGGCTGGAGGCCGAGGGCGTGGGCCAAGACTTCGACTTGCAGCGCCGCGCCGAAGAGGTGCCGGTGGCCGAGTACCTCTCGCTGGCCCTCGCAGTCCGGCCCGCCGGCGCCTGAGCGCGCCGGGTCAAGCGCATCGCGGGCTCAGGGACTCTCCCCGAGCACGGCATGCACCAGACCGTCAGCCGAGCCGTCATGACGCAGCCCCAGGGCCTCGGCCAGTGGCGTTGCCAGCGGCGGGTACTGGGCGAAGAGCCGGTCGACTTTCTCCTGGGGTCGGCTGCTGACCAGCGCCGCCCTGTCCGGCCCGAAGCGGCGGGCCAGCGCGTCGACCACTGCCTGCATGCTCAGCCAGAGTGCGGGCATCAGCGCGACCCGGCGCGCTCCCAGCGGGTCGGTGGGACCGAGGTCGGCCGCTGCGGCGGCTCGGAGGTTGTGCGCGCAGCGCTGCACCGAAATCCACCAGGCGCTGCCCTCGACTCGCACCGGCAGCTCGATCGCCTCGCCGTCACGCAAGCGCCAGAAGAGCTGACTCATGAAGGCCGACAT
>JAURKV010000010.1 GCA_030831585.1 Ramlibacter sp.
CAGCTGCTTCGCTCCCGTGCTCGCTGCGCCAGAAGCCCACCCCCAAGGCTGCGGCCGCAACCACAAGGCCCGCCAGACCCGCGAGGCCCAACAGCCTGCCAGCTTGCAGGTGAGAGGTCCAAGTGCCAAGCCTGGGCCTGCGCCAGGCCCCGTCCCGCTGCGATCCAGACGTGGGGGAGGATGGTCCCGACTCCGGCGATTCGCCCGATAAAGCAGAGGGTTTGGACGGCCCGGAGGGGTCGGGGGGCTGGGTCATCGCGTCATGGCTCCGGCCGGCAGGATGGCGCTGCCGCAGGCCACTGACGGCGGCATGGGCAGTCGCGCAACCGGGTGCGTGTCGGCCGGCAGTGGCTGCGTCGCCAGCCAGTTGGCGACTGCATTCAGGTCCTCGGGCGTGAGCGTGCGCGCCACCTGCGCCATGCAGTCTGGCGCATGGGCGCGGCGCTGGCCGCTGCGCCAGGCGCCCAGCTGCGCGTTGAGGTAGTCGCGTGGCAGGCCCAGCAGTCCCGGCGTGTGGGGTTGCACGCCGGTCAGGCGCGCGCCGTGGCAGGCGACGCAGGCCGGAAGCTTGTGGCTGGGGTCACCCTGCAGCGCCAGCAGGCGCCCGCGCTCGAGCACCGCGGCCGTTGCCGTCACCCGGGCTGGCGTCGGGTAGGGCAGGTCCAGGCGGGCGAAGTGCCCGGCGATCTCGGAGAGATAGGCGTCAGACAGGGGTTCGAGCAGCCGGGTCATCAACCCGTAATGGCGGCGACCCTCGCGAAAATGCAGCAGCTGGTTGTACAGGTAGCCCGCCGGCTTGCCGGCGATGCGCGGGTAGTAGCCATCGGCGGCGGCGCGGCCCTCGGCGCCATGGCAGACGCTGCAGGCCAAGGTGCGCTGGGCCATGGTGTCCTCGAACTTCGCCGTGGCGCGGGCGGCTGAAGTGAGCAGCGACAGCAACAAGAGCAGGAGGAGGGCGGGCAGGCGCAGTGTCGACATCGTAGCCCCGATCATGCCGCGTCAATCGGCGGCGCCAGCACCAGGTCGGATTCGGGGCAGGCCACGCAGGGCAGGATCCAGCCCTCGGCCTTTTCCTCGGCCAGCAGGCCGGGCCACTCAATTTGGTAGCGGACGCGACCGTCCACCAGCCTCACCATGCAGCTGCGACAGGTGCCATTGCGGCAGGAACTGCCCAGCATGACGCCGGCGCGCAAGGCCGACGCCAGCAGCGTCACCCCCGCGGGGGCGTCAAAGGTGCAGCGTTCCTCGTGCTCGTGCTCGTGCTCGAGGTCCCACTCGCGCTCCCGCTCGTGCGCCAGAGTGCCAGTGTCATGCTTGTCCGAGGCCTGCACGCGCACTCGGAACACCTCACCTGCACAGGCGTGGTCAGTCCAATTCATCGGCTGATGATAAGCAGCCGCCGACACCCTCGCGCGGCGGCGGCGGACGAGTCGTTCAGGCCTCAGGGCTCACCTTCCGCGTCATGTCTGCGCCTGCCTGGGTCCTTCTCTCGATGCTGATCTTCAGCATCCCGGTAGCGTTGGCTGCCGAGACCGCGTCCGAGCCTGACTTCGCCGGGGTGGCGGTCTCGGCCGAGGTGCGCCAGCTGGCACGTTGGGCCCTGGCCAGCGGGGATGCCGCCGGGCGCCATCTGGTGCTGGTGGACAAGCGCCGGGCCCACGCCTATGTGCTCGACGCGCGTGGGCGCCTGCTGGGGCATTCGCCTGCACTTCTCGGGCTGGCGCTCGGGGACGACACCGTAGCGGGCATTGGCGAGAGGCCGCTTTCCCAGGTGCGGCCGCAGGAGCGGACGACGCCGGCAGGACGCTTTCTGCCTGAGCTGGGCCGCAACATGGAAGGCGAGGATGTGGTCTGGGTTGACTACGACGCGGCCGTGTCCATGCACCGGGTGCGTGCCCGGGTGAAGGCCGAGCACCGGCTGCAGCGTCTGGCCTCGCCCACGGCGACGGACAACCGCATCTCCTTTGGCTGCATCAACCTGCCGCCAGCCTTCTACGAGCAGGTGCTGTTGCCCGCGGTACAGGCGTCGGCGGTGGTCTACGTACTGCCCGAGGTGCGTCCGCTGGCCGATGTCTTCCCCGGACTGCGTCCGACAGGAGCTGCTGGCGGACGCCGACGTGGTGCCCCGATCGGACCCCTAGGCTAACCCGTAGCCGGTCCTGTGCTGGCCTTTCCCGTCCCTTTCCCATCCTGCGTCTCGATCCTTCAAGGAGTCTCTGAATGAATACATCCCCCCTTCTGCGAACCCTGTTGACCTGTGCGGCCGGCATGGCATTTGCCACCACGGCGGTAGCCCAGGGCGGCGTGACCACGTCGCCCACGACCGTGCCCTACGCCACCCAGCCCCAGCCTGCGGCCGGCCCCGGCATCAGCTCGGATCCCCAGGGCGCAGGCAGCGACACTGGCGTCAGCGGTAACCCGGCCACCGGACGCATGGGAGCTGGCGCTGGCCCCTCGGGCGAAACCTCGGGTGCAGGTGCCAGCGACCCGGGCACCTACGGCAACACACCGTCCAATGCGCCCGGCGCAGCGGGCTCTGATACCGGTGCGGGCAACATGGGTGCCGGCGGGACCCATACCGACACCTCAGCAAGCGGCTCCGAGGGCGCAGCATCTGCCGGCGGCCGGCGCATGCGCGCGGACCGCAACTGAGTCGGTGCCTGCACCGGGGCGCGGGTCGCACCGGGCCACCCTGGGCCACCCCGAGTTCATCCGAGCTATGGGTTTGCACGGCCGGCAGCGGCCTGCGGCGGTCCTCTGTCGCATGGCCCGCACCGGGCAGGGCCCGTGCAAAGCTGGTAAGGTCGACCGAGTTCATCGGGCCGAGGAGGCCCTGAGAGAGTCCATGCGAATCGACCCACCGGCCCTGCAGGGGCTGGACTCCCGCCGCCTTCGTGCCATGGTGCGCGGCATCGAAAAAGAGAGCCTGCGTGTCACCCCCGAGGGTCTGCTGGCGGACACGCCTCACCCGCTGGCCTTGGGCGCTGCCCTCACCCACCCCCACATCACCACCGACTACAGCGAGGCGCAACTCGAGCTGATCACCGGTGTGCATGCCGAGCCCGAGGCTTGCCTGCGCGAACTGCAGGACATCCATCAGTTCACCTGCCAGGCGCTCGACGCCCAAGCGCGCGAGCTGCTTTGGCCCGCCAGCATGCCCGCCCGCCTGCCCGAGGAAGACCATATTCCGATCGGCCGCTACGGCCGCTCTAATGTCGGCCAGGCCAAGAGCGTGTACCGGCTCGGCCTCGGCTGGCGCTATGGCCGGCGCATGCAGACGATCTCAGGCATTCACTACAACTGGTCAATGCCTGGTGTCGACAGCGCGCAGTACTTCGCCCTGATCCGCAACTTCCGGCGCCATGCTTTTTTACTGCTGGTGCTGTTTGGTGCCTCGCCGGCGCTGGCCCGCGATTTCGTGGCTGGCCGCGCCCATGGCCTGCAAGAGCTCTCCGAAAGCACGCTTTATCTGCCCCATGCCACCTCGCTGCGTATGGGGCCGCTGGGCTACCAGAGCGAGGCCCAGGCCCGTCTGGCGGTGAGCTACAACGGGCTCGACGGCTACGCCGCCTCGCTGCAAGAGGCGCTGACCCGACCCTACCCCGCCTACGAAGCGATCGGGCTGCAGGGCCCGGACGGCAGCTGGCGGCAACTGGCCACCAGCTTGCTGCAAATCGAAAACGAGTTCTACGGCACCATCCGGCCCAAGCGCGGCATCTTCCCCGGCGAGCGGCCACTGCACGCCCTGCGCGAGCGCGGCGTCGAGTATGTCGAGGTGCGCCTGATGGACCTCGACCCTTTCGAGCCGGTGGGCATCTCGGCGCAAACGATGCGCTTTTTGGACATCTTCCTGCTCTATTGCCTGCAGGCCGACAGCCCGCCCGACACGCCCCAGGAAATCGCCCGCATCGCGCGGAACCAGCAACTCGTGGCCGGCCGAGGTCGCGAGCCCGGGCTGATGCTAGAGGGGGCCGATGGCCCGGTGCCCCTGGCCGACTGGGCCAACGCCTTGCTGGCGGCCCTGGAGCCGGTGGCGCGCAGGCTCGATGAGGCCCTGGCCGCGCCCGGACCGTGGGCGGGCGCAGCGGCGCCTGGCAGCGGTGACTTGCCTTCAGGTAACGGACGCTCCGGCGAGCAATTCAGCGAGCAGCCCCACACATCCGCACTGGCTGCAGCGCGGCAAGCCCTGGCCGAGCCCGAGCGGCTGCCCTCTGCGCGGGTCCTGGCCTGCATGGCGGCCGACCATGGCAACGATTTCATGGCCTTCGGCCTGGCCCAGGCCCGGCAGGTGCGGGCGGCGATTGCCGCGCTTCCTGCCGACGCGACGCTGCGCACCCGCTTCCAGGCCTTGTCGGCCCAGTCGCTGCGCGAGCAGGCGCAGATTGAGGCGGCTGATACCTTGCCTTTCGCGGAATACCGCCGCCAATACACCGCTCCCGAGCGGTTGGGCCTGGGGCGGCAGGCGATCGCTGCAGGCATTACCGCAGCCTGATCGACCTGGGTCGCGTTCCTGCGCGCTGGCGCAATGCCTTTGCCTGGACGCTGCCGCGCATGGCAGCCTGTGCGATGCCCGCAGCGACCGGGCATGCCAACTGCCCAAGGAGAGGTCAGGGGCTGCGCCTGCTGTCCCTGGCGCAACAGGGCAAGGCAGGGGCGCTGCGCTACAGTCGCGCGGTCCTGAATCGCAACCCGGACGCTGGTCCGGCTCTCAAGGAGGAATCATGTCCCTGGACTTCAGTGGCCGCGTGGCCATCGTCACCGGCGCCGGCGGCGGCTTGGGCCGCCAACATGCCCTGGCCCTGGCTGCGCGCGGCGCCAAAGTGGTGGTCAATGACCTCGGCGGCGCGCTCGACGGCACCGGCGGCTCGGGCAGCGCCGCGCAGAAGGTGGTGGATGAAATTCGCGCCGCAGGCGGTGAAGCAATTGCCAACGGCGCCTCGGTCACCGACTTCGAGGCGGTGCAATCGATGGTGCAGCAGACCATCGACACCTGGGGCCGGCTCGATATTCTAGTGAGCAACGCCGGTATCCTGCGTGACAAGACTTTCGCCAAGATGGAGCTGGATGATTTTCGTGCGGTGCTCGACGTTCACCTCATGGGCGCGGTCCACCTGTGCAAAGCGGCCTGGCCCCAGATGGTGGGCCAGAAGTACGGCCGCATCGTGCTCACCACCTCGTCGAGCGGTCTGTACGGCAACTTCGGTCAGACTAACTATGGCGCGGCCAAGCTTGCCTTGGTCGGCCTCATGCAGACCCTGGCGCTTGAGGGCGCCAAGAGCGACATCCGGGTCAACTGCCTGGCCCCGACCGCCACCACCCGCATGACCGAGCACCTGTTCCCGGCCGACATGCTGAAGGACTTCGGCCCCGAGACGGTGGTGCCCGCCATGCTGGTGATGGCCCACCAGGACGCGCCCACCCGGACCACGCTGTGCGCCGGCGCAGGCGCCTTCGAGTCGGCCCACATCACCATGACCCGGGGTGTCTACATCGGTACCGGTGCTGACGCCGACGAACGCTTGGCCGCGCACCTGGCCGAGGTGACCGACCGCGCTGGTGATCAGGTGCCGGGATCGGGCAATGCCCAGGGCGAAAACGAGCTGAAACTGGCGCGCGCGGCGCGCTGACCCCAGCCCGAACTGGCGCTCCAGGTGGCCCGCGCCCGAACCAGCGCTCCATGAAGAAGGCCCGCATCCGCGGGCCTTCGTTCTTTCACTTGCCCCAGGAGTCCTTGAGTCCGGTGGTCCGATTGAACACCAGGCGGCCCGGTGCATGGTCCTTGCGGTCGGCGACGAAGTAGCCGTGGCGCTCGAACTGAAACTTCTGGTCCGGCGCAGACTTCGCGAGCGAGGGTTCCACCCAGGCCTGGGCCACTGACAGGCTGGCCGGGTTGATCTCTTCGAGGAAGTCGCGCTCGCCGGTATCCGGCTGAGGCACGCTGAAGAGGCGGTCGTACAGACGCACCTCGGCGGCCACCGCGTCCGACGCCCCCACCCAAGTGATCACGCCCTTGGCCTTGACGCTGTCCGCCCCCGGGGTGCCACTCTTGGTGCCTTCGATCAGTTGCGCGTGCACCGTGGTGACCTGGCCGGAGGCATCTTTGTCGCAACCGGTGCACTCGATCACGTAGCCGTATTTGAGGCGCACCTTGTTGCCCGGGAAGAGGCGGTTGTAGCCCTTGGGCGGCGTCTCCTCAAAGTCACCGCGCTCGATCCACAGCGACTTGCCGAAGGTCAATGCGCGCTGGCCCCGCTCGGGGTGGTGCGGGTGCACCGGCGCCACGCAGGGCTCGAGGTGGCCCTCACCCATGACTGCGTCCCAGTTGTCAATGACGAGGCGGACCGGCTCGATCACCGCCATGGCCCGTCCGGCCTTGGCGTCGAGGTCGTCGCGCAGCGCGATCTCCAGCGTGCTGAAGTCGATCCAGCCCTGCGCCTTGGTCACCCCGATGCGCTCGGCAAAGAGCTGCAGACTCTCCGGCGTATAGCCGCGGCGGCGCAGGCCAACCACCGTGGGCATGCGCGGGTCGTCCCAGCCACTAACATGCTTTTCGTCGACCAGTTGTTTGAGCTTGCGCTTGCTGGTCACGACATAGGTGAGGTTCAGACGCGCGAACTCGTATTGGCGCGGCTGCGGCGTGTTGATCAGGCCGCCTTCGCGGAGGCGGTCGAGAAGCCAGTCATAGAAGGGCCGCTGGTCCTCGAATTCGAGCGTGCAAATGCTGTGGGTGATGTTCTCCAGCGCGTCCTCGATCGGGTGTGCGAAGGTGTACATCGGGTAGATGCACCAGCGCGTGCCGGTGGCGTGGTGCTCGGCGTGCTTGATGCGATAGAGGGCCGGGTCCCGCAGGTTGATGTTGGGGCTGGCCATGTCGATCTTGGCGCGCAACACCGCAGCGCCGTCGGCCAGCTGGCCATCACGCATCTGGCGCAGACGCACGAGGTTTTCCTGAGGGGTACGGTTGCGAAAGGGGCTGTCGACGCCGGGGCGGCTGAAATCGCCGCGGTTGGCACGCATCTGCTCGGGCGTCTGCTCGTCGACATAGGCCAGGCCCTGGCTGACCAGGTGCTCGGCAGCGCGGTACATGAAGTCGAAGTAGTCGCTGGCCTGATACAGATGCGAGCTGCCGTTGGCCTCCCAGGAAAAACCCAGCCAGCGCACCGCGTCGAGGATGCCGTCGACGTACTCCTGCTCCTCTTTCTCGGGGTTGGTGTCGTCAAAGCGCATGTGGCAGACGCCGCCATAGTCGCGCGCCAGGCCGAAGTTCAGGCAGATGCTCTTGGCATGGCCCACATGCAGGTAGCCATTGGGCTCGGGTGGGAAGCGGGTGCGGATGCGGGCTGGGTCCGGTGCGCCGGCCTGCTGCGCTGCCGCATCGCCCGGCTGGCCGGACCAGCGCCGCTGCGCGTAATGGCCTTGCTCGAGATCGCGCTCGATGATCTGGCGCAGGAAGTTGCTCGGCTTGGCGCTGTCTTTGTCGGCAGGTGCGGTCATAAGTACGAGATTTTAGGCCGGAGGCCCGTCCCTTTGACTTTCAGTCACGCCCCAGCCCCTGCGTTGTGCACCGCCGCCGCGCTGGCGCGTTAAGCATGAAACAACCCCAGGAGATCCGACATGGCCCGCGCACCCCAGCAAGCCTGCATCGTCCGCGTTCCTCCAGGCCGTCGGTTTGCGCTTGCTGCCGCCGCCCTGCTCGGTTTGGCCTTGACCACCCCCCTGTCGCAGGCCGCCGACAGCGTCTACTGGTCGATTGGCATCTCCCCCGCTCCCGGTGTGGTGGTGCGTGCGAGCAATGCTTCCCCTCAACGGGTCTACCTGGCCCCGCCGACCTACCTGCCACCGGCCCGAACGGTTTACGCGCTGCCGCAGCCGGTGTATGCCGTTCCCCAGCCGGTCCTGCCCCCCGTGGTCTACGCACCGCCGCCAGTGGCCCACAGCTCGCCGGAAGTGGTCTACACACCTCCTGCGGTCGTCTACAGCCCCCCGGCAGTCGTTTACTCCGCGCCGCCTTTGTACCAGCCCTTCACGCAGGTGGTCGTGGTGCGGCCGGGTCCGTCCTTTGTGCCCCCGGGCCTCGGTTACTACGGCCATCATGGGCACCCTGGGCACCCTGGGCACCCTGGGCATCATGGGCGCAATGGCCATCACGGGCGTCATGGTCAGGGCTTCGGACCCGAGGGGCGCGGGCGCCACTGAGGCCCTCCGGCCTGAGCCACAGGCCCCGCCTGCGTGTGGGACAGCGCCGCCAGTCTTTACCTCGGCTTCACCAAGCCTTGACCCACTCACCCGAGTGAGGCCGTTCACCTTCCTACAATGCCCCTCATGAAAAAACCTGGCGGGTGGTCCTGGAAATTGGGCGTAGCGGCACTGCTGGTGCTGGCAGCGGGCGGCGGTGGTGCTTTCTGGTGGTGGAACCAGCGGCCGCCGGAGGTCAACTACCGCACCGCCAAGATCGAGCGCGGGCCCTTGCAGTCCACCGTGTCTGCCTCGGGCCAGGTCAACCCCGTGACCCAGGTCTCGGTCGGTACGCAGGTCTCCGGCCAGATCAAAGAGCTGTACGTCGACTTCAACAGCGAAGTTCGCGCAGGCCAGTTGATCGCCCGGATCGACCCCGAAACCTTCGAGTACCGGGTGCGCCAGTCGCAGGCCGACCTTGAGGCCTCGCAGGCGGCGGTGCTCACCGCCATGGCCAATGTGGCGGCGGTGCGCGCCAGTGTCTCGCGCGCCCGTGTCGACCTGGTCGAGGCCCAGCGGGACCTGGAGCGCAAGCGCATGCTGGTGGAGCGCCAGTTCATTGCCCAGAGCGAGGCCGACAAGTCCCAGGCGCTGGTCAACACGACAACCGAGTCGGTGCGTGCAGCCGAGGCCCAGGAGGGGGTCGCCCAGGCCCAGGTGAAGAGCGCCCAGGCCAACGTGGCCCAGCGCCAGGCGGCCCTCGCGCAGGCCCGCATCGACCTCGAGCGCACCCGCATCGTCTCGCCCGTGAGCGGTATCGTGATCAAGCGAACGATCGAGAAGGGACAGACGGTGGCCGCCAGCCTGCAGTCTCCCGAGCTGTTTGTCATCGCCCGCAACCTGCGCGACATGCAGGTCGACACCAGCATCGACGAGAGCGACATCGGGCGCATTCGCAACGGTCAGAAGGCCAGCTTCACGGTTGACGCCTTCCCCGGGCAGAGCTTCGAAGGTGAAATCCGCCAGGTGCGTAAGGCCGCACAGTCGGTGGCCAACGTGGTGACCTATGTCGCGGTGGTGGCTTTTTCCAATACGACCGGTCGGCTGCTACCCGGCATGACCGCCAATGTGCGGGTGGTCACCGATACGCGCGAGAGCGCGCTCAAGGTGCCCAATGCCGCGCTGCGGGTGCGCATTGCAGGCGTCGAACCCCCAGCCCGTGCGGCCTCTGGGGCCAGTGGTGCGGCAGGATCTGCGTCAGGCGCCGGGGCCGGCAGTGCGGCCGCTTCTGGGCCTGCTGCAGAGGGCGCCTCGGGAGCCGCGCCCGCCAGTGCGCCAGCTTCTTCAAACCGTGGCGCCTGGGGCTTCCCCTGGATCTCCGAGGCACAGGCACAGCCGATGCCGGGCGAGGGCGGCGGTGCCGAGGGTGGCGCCGCCCGCGGCGGCCGTGGACCGGGCGGTGCGGGTCCGGGGGGCGCGGGTCCTGGGGGTGCTGGCGGACCGGGCGGCTTCGGCGCTGCGCAGCGCCAGCGCCTGGTGGAGGAGCTCAAGCTCGACGCCGCGCAAGCGGCTAAGCTCGAGGCGATCTACGCCGGGATGGCTCCGCGCTTCCAGCAACTGAGGGACCTGCCGCCCGAAGAGCGGCCCAAGGCCCGCGAGCGGCTGATGGCTGAAATACGCGCGCGCATCGGCGATCAGCTCAAGCCCGAGCAGAAAGCACGCTACACCACGCTGGTGGCCGAGGCGGCCAGCCGCATCGTCACCCGCGGCCGTATCTACCTGCAGGGAGAAGATGGCAAGCCCCGGGCCTACAACGTGCGCCTGGGCATCAGCGACGGCACCATGACCGAGCTGCTCGTCGCGCCCGGCTCGCCGGATGCGGCGGTGCTGCGCGAGGGCGCGCTGGTCATCACCGGCGTGAGCGGTGGTGCCGGTCCCGCGCCGGCATCCGGCGGCCGGCCCGCCGGTCCGCGGATCTCTTTCTGAGCAGCGCCATGGCCCTGATCGAGGCGCGCGACCTCACCAAGCATTACCGCCTGGGCGACCAGACGGTGCAGGCCTTGGCCGGCGTCTCACTGGATATCGAGGCGGGCGAGTTTGTCGCCATCATGGGGGCCTCGGGCTCCGGCAAGAGCACCCTGATGAACATCCTGGGCTGTCTCGACAGGCCCTCCACGGGCTACCTGAGATTGGCCGACGAAGCGGTCGACAGCATGGATCCGGACCAGTTAGCCGCAGTCCGAAACCGCCGGATTGGCTTCGTCTTCCAGCAGTTCAACCTGTTGCCCCGTACCAGCGCGCTGGAGAACGTAGAACTGCCTATGGTCTACGCGGGCGTGAAGGCATCCGACCGCCGCGCTCGGGCCGCTGAAGCCCTGACTCGCGTCGGACTGGGCGAGCGGATGATGCACACCCCCGCCGAGCTCTCCGGCGGGCAGCAGCAGCGTGTGGCCATTGCCCGCGCCCTGGTCAACGGCCCCAGCCTGATTCTGGCCGACGAGCCCACCGGCGCGCTGGACTCGCAGACCAGCGAGGAGATCATGCGCCTGCTCACCGCCCTCAACGCGCAGGGCATCACCGTGGTACTGGTGACACACGAGGCCGACGTGGCTGCCTGGGCGCGGCGACGTATCGTGTTTCGCGACGGGCGCATTCTTGAAGACCGGCGCACCCCCGGTGCGGCAGGGATGGCAAGGTCTGATGCGCCAACGGCCGGGCAGTCTGATCACACTTCCCCTGGAAGCTTCTCAGGGGAAGTGACCGGATCCAATGGCACGCCAGCGGAGGAACCCGTATGAACACGCTCGCTGCGCTGCGCTCTGCCTTGCGTTCGCTGTCCGCCAACAAGCTACGAAGCGTTTTGACCATGCTGGGCATCATCATTGGCGTCGGCGCGGTGATCGCCATGATCGCGGTGGGCCGCGGCGCCACCGAGCGGGTGCAGGAGCAGATGAAGGGCCTGGGCTCCAACATCATGCTGGTGCTTCCGGGCGGGGTCACCGCCGGCGGCGTGCGTCTGGGGGCCCAGACGGGCCAGGGCCTGACCGAGGAGGATGCAATCGCCATTGCCCGCGAGATCCCCGAGGTGCAGGTGGCCGCACCGAGCCTGCGGACCGGTGCGCAGGTGGTGCTGGGCAACACCAACTGGAGCACCTCCATCCTGGGTACGACCAATGACTATCTAGAGGCGCGCGAGTGGCCCTTGGCCAGCGGGCGGTTGTTCGAGGCCGCTGAGATGCAGGGTTCGGCCAAGGTCGCCGTCATTGGCCAGACGGTTGCCCAACAGCTTTTTGGTGACGCGGATCCGCTGGACCAAGTGATCCGGGTCAAGAAGGTGCCGGTCACCATCGTGGGCATCCTGGCGAAGAAGGGGCAGAACGCCGGCGGGCAGGACCAGGACGATGTGATCGTTGTCCCCTTGGGCACCTACCGCAATCGTATCCAGGGCGGCGCTGGCGGCAAGCTGCGCCGAGTGTCCTCCATCAGTGTCAAGGTCCAGGAGGGGCAGGACATGAAGGCGGCCGAAGAAGGCATCAAGGAGTTGCTGCGCCAGCGCCTCAAGGTGCAACCTGGCGGCGAAGACCCCTTCACCGTGCGCAATCTCACCGAAATCCTGCAGGCCCAGGAGGCCTCCAGCCGGGTGATGACCTTGCTCTTGGCGGCAGTCGCTGGCATCAGCCTGGTCATTGGCGGTATCGGCATCATGAACATCATGCTGGTGAGCGTGACCGAGCGCACCCGCGAGATCGGGCTGCGCATGGCAGTGGGCGCACGCGGCCGCGATATCCTGGCCCAATTCCTGATTGAGGCGGTGACGCTGTCCTTGGTGGGCGGCGCGATCGGCGTGGTCTTGGGTGGAGTGGCGACCTGGGCAATTGGCAGCTTCGCCGGCTGGCGGGTGGACCTGTCGGTCAGTGCGATCGTCCTGGCGGTGGGCTTCTCGGCCTTCGTTGGCGTGTTCTTCGGCTTCTACCCGGCGCGGCGGGCGGCGCGCATGCTGCCGATCCAGGCTTTGCGCTACGAGTGAGGGCGCACCCCGTGCGACCTAGGCGCCCTCAGCGCCCTCAGTGCCCTTAGCGCCATCAGCGCCATCAGCGCCATCAGCCCGAGGGCGGCGGCGATAATCGGCCGCAGTTTTCAAGTGTGGAGCCCGCGTGGACCTCATTCTCCTGGCCAAGGCCGCCGTCATGGGCGTGGTCGAAGGCCTGACCGAATTTCTTCCCATCTCCAGCACCGGGCACCTGATCCTGGCCGGTGCGCTGCTCGATTTCAACGACGAGAAAGCCAAGGTCTTCGACATCGCGATTCAGACCGGTGCCATCCTGGCGGTGATCATCGTTTACTGGGCTCGCCTGCGCGACACCCTAATGCAGCTACCCACCCAGCGCCAGGCGCAGCGCTTTGCGCTCAATGTGGCCATCGGCTTTCTGCCGGCGGTGGTGCTCGGCCTGCTGGCGGGCAAGGCGATCAAGGCTCACCTGTTTACCCCCACGGTGGTCGCCACCACCTTCATCTTGGGCGGCCTTGTCATTCTCTGGGCGGAGCGTCGGCCTGCCACCTCGGTGCGGGTCGAGGACGTCGACGCGATGACCCCCTGGGACGCACTCAAGGTAGGCCTGGTGCAGTGCCTGGCCATGGTGCCCGGCACCAGCCGCTCTGGCGCGACCATCATCGGCGGCATGCTGCTGGGGCTGTCGCGCAGGGCGGCGACCGACTTTTCCTTCTACCTCGCCATCCCCACCCTGATCGGCGCAGGTGCCTACAGCCTTTATAAGGAGCGGGCCCTGCTGTCGGTGGCCGACCTGCCGATGTTTGTCGTGGGTTTGATCATGTCCTTCCTGAGTGCCTGGCTCTGCGTGCGCTGGTTACTTCGCTATATTGCCAGCCACAACTTCGTGGTGTTCGCCTGGTACCGAATCGCCTTCGGTCTGGTGGTACTGGCCACCGCTTGGGGCGGGTGGATCGACTGGAGAGGGTGAGGCGCCAATAGCGCCTCCTGTGGGAGCTTCGAGTCCTTATCGGCTCCTGAGGCCCGAGCGGCAGCGCGGCAAAGCCCAAGGTCGCTTCACATCGCCAGCAGTGCCGCCTCGATCGCGGCGGCGGTTGCCTCGGGCTTTTCCATCGGGAACAGGTGGCTGCCTTCCAACAGCGTGATCCGCCCCTGGGTCACCTTGTTGGTCAGGGCCATGCCCACCAATCGGCGCTCGCGCGAATGCGAGCCGCCGATGAAGGCCGCCGGGCATTGGAGCGGGTGGCGGGCCAGCAGCCGCTCCATGTGGTGGGGCAGGGTGTTATAGATGGCGGTCTCCACCTCGCGGGAGAAAGCCAGCACCCGCTGGCCGTGGTCGGCGCGGGTGCCGTGCTTGACATAGTCGTTCAGCACCTGCGCATCCCAGCGTGAGAAGACCTTTTTGTGTTGCAGGTGCGCCAGCACATCCTCCAGGCTGTCCCAGCGATCCCGGCGTCTGCGGCTGACCGCGCCAGGGCCCAGCTCGCCGATCAGGGCGGTGCGTTTGGCTGCGCCCAAAGCGGTGGCCTTCCAGCCGCCGATCAGGGGGGAGTCGAGCATCAGAACGCCACGCGCCATCTCGGGGTGGCGGGCAGCGCACATGGTGCTGAGGAACCCGCCCAGCGAATGACCAATCAGCCACGCCGGCTCGCCCGCCTTGACGCCCTCGGCCTCGGCAAATTCGTACAACTCGTCGACCAGGTACGGCCAATTGGGGGTGACTGGAAAGCGCGGGTTGTGGCCGAACTTCTCGATCGCCCGGACAGTGAAGCCGCGCTTTTCCAGCGCTGCGAACATCACCCGGTAGGTGGAGGCGGGGAAGCTGTTGGCATGGGAGAAAACGATCAGGCTCATCGGGAGATCCCTGGCTTATCCGAGGGTGTACCCGAGGTCTTCCCCGTGAGCGTGCCCCGACGTGCCACGGGAGGTGCCCCTGGCGAATGGCCCCGCCTGCACCTGCCTGAGCTGGCGCCAGGCCTCAAATCAGTTTTTCCTCGGCCCGGGTGATCTTGCGCAGCGGCACCAGTAACGACTGCGCGACCCGCAGCGGCGTGTCTGTTTTCTCGTCGCCCCAGGCGGGGGGCGGCAGGCTGTCGAAGGCCTCGCGCAGTTTTTGGCCCCAGCTCTCATGGAGCATGCGGTAGTAGGGGTTGCCCATATCGATGCACACCACGCGGTCGGTGGCGAGGCGGTCGGCCTCGTACACCACCAGGTCCAGCGGGGCCCCCACCGAGAGGTTGGACTTCATCGTCGAGTCCATGGAGACCAAGGCGCACTTGGCGGCCTCGTCCAGCGAGGTGTTCGGAGTGAGCACCCGGTCAAGAACCGGCTTGCCGTATTTGGATTCGCCGATCTGGAAGTACGGCGTCTCGGCGGTGGCCTCGATGAAGTTGCCCGCTGAGTACACATTGAACAGGCGCATGCCCTCGCCGTGGATCTGGCCACCGAAGATCATGGAAATGTTGAACTCCACACCGGCCTGGCGCAGCGACTCGCCGTCGCGGTCGTAAACGCGTCGCACTGCCTGGCCCAGCACCCGCGCGGCGTCGAACATGCTGCGCGCGTTCCAGATGGTGAGGGGCTCGCCGTCGGCGTCGGTGAGCTGCTCGGTCTGCAGGACCTCGCGGACCGACTGCGAGATGGACAGGTTGCCCGCGGTGAGCATCACCATGAAGCGGTCACCCGGCCGCTCGTAGACGATCATCTTGCGGAAGGTGCTGATGTGGTCTACACCCGCATTGGTGCGGGAATCAGACAGGAACACGAGTCCGGCCTTGAGCTTGATGCCGACGCAGTAGGTCATGGTTGCTTGTCCAGCTTGTTCTTTAATTGGTACAGGGCGTCGAGCGCCTCCCTGGGGCTGAGCGCGTCGGGGTCGATTGCTCTCAGAAGAGCCTCGATCGCGCTCGGGGCCGCCTCCGGTGCTTCGGGGGGCGGCGCGAACAAGTCTACCTGCTCGCGCGACTCGGTCTGTTGCGTCTCCAGCTTGGCCAGCGCGTGGCGCGCGTGGTGGACCACCGCGGTTGGCATGCCGGCCAGGCGCGCCACCTGGATGCCGTAACTGCGGCTGGCGGGGCCGGGCTGCAACTCATGCAGGAAGACGATGTCCTGCCCGGACTCGGCCGCGCTCACATGCCAGTTGACCGCCGCATGGTGCTGGGCCGGGAACTCGGTCAGCTCGAAGTAGTGGGTGGCGAAGAGGCAGAAGGCCTGTGTCTTGTCGTGCAGGTAGGCCGCGATGCCGCTGGCCAGCGCCAGGCCGTCGAAGGTGCTGGTGCCGCGGCCGATCTCGTCCATGAGCACCAGGCTGCGTGGCGTTGCCGCGTGCAGGATCTGGGCGGCCTCGGTCATTTCCAGCATGAAGGTCGATTGGGCATTGGCCAGGTCGTCGGCGGCGCCGATGCGGGTGTGGATTGCGTCCATCGGCCCCAGCCGGCAGGCGCTGGCGGGCACATAGGCGCCCATCGCCGCCAGCAGGCTGATGATGGCCACTTGGCGCATATAGGTCGACTTGCCACCCATGTTCGGACCGGTGATTACCTGCATGCGCTGCTTGGGGCCCAGCTGGGTGTCGTTGGCGATGAAACTGCCCATGCCGGTCTCGGCCAAGCGGGCTTCGACCACCGGGTGGCGGCCCTGGCGGATTTCGATGCCCGGCTCGCGGGTGAATTGGGGGCGGCACCACTGCAGGGTGAGCGAGCGCTCGGCCAGGGCGCACAGGGCGTCCAGCGAGGCCAGCGCCCGTGCCAGCGCGCCCAGCGCAGCCACCTCCGGCTGCATGGCGTCCAGCAGCTGCTCGTACAACCACTTCTCCCGCGCCAGCGCGCGCTCCTGGGCGGACAGGGCCTTGTCTTCGAAGGCCTTGAGCTCGGGGGTGATGAAGCGCTCGGCATTTTTCAGGGTCTGGCGGCGTCGGTAGTCGTCGGGCACCTTGTCGAGCTGACCCTGCGTGACCTCGATGAAGAAGCCGTGCACCTTGTTGAACTGCACCCGCAGGTTGGCGATGCCAGTGCGCGCGCGCTCACGGGCCTCCATCTCCAGCAAGAAGCCGTCGGCGTTGTCCTGGATCGCGCGCAGCTCGTCGAGATCGGCGTCATGGCCGTTGGCGATGACGCCGCCGTCACGCACCATCGCGGCGGGCTCCTCCCGCAAGGTCGCGGCCAAACGCGGCGCGCAGGCTGCGGGTGGCACGAGGTCTTGCGCCAGCGTGGCGAGCAGGCCAGGCCGGCCAGCCAGCGCCGGCGCCAGGGCAGCGGCTTTTTCCAGCGACTGCTGCAGGCCGACGAGCTCGCGCGGGCGCACCTGGCGCAGGGCGATGCGGGCGGTGATTCGCTCGACGTCGCTGATGCCCGCCAGGTGAGCGCGCAGGGCCTGCCAGGGTCCCTCGCGCAGGGCCTCGATGGCGTCATGGCGGGCGCTCGCCTGGGTGCGATCGCGGCGCGGCGACAGTAGCCAGGACTTGAGCATGCGACTGCCCATGCCGGTGCAACAGGTGTCCAGCAAGGAAAAGAGTGTGGGCGAATCCTCGCCGCGCAGGGTCTGCACCAGCTCGAGGTTGCGGCGGGTGGCCACTGGCAGGTCGATCAGCTCGTCGTCACGCTGCACCTGCAGGCTGCGCACATGGGTGAGGGCCCGGCCTTGGGTGTGCTCGGCATAGGCCAGCAGGGCCGAGGCCGCGGCATGGGCCTCGGGCAGTCCGTCGGCGCCCCAGGCCTGCAGGCTGGCCGACTGCAATTGCTCTTGCAGCTTGCGCTGGCCCAGCCCGGCGTCGAACTGGAAGGCCGGGCGTACGGTGAGCGAGGAACCGGCAGCGGTTGCGCCCGCCGCGCGCAGCGCCTTGAGCCGCGCCTCGAAGGTGGGCGTGGCGTCGGCACCGTAAAGGATTTCGCTGGGAGCGACCCGTGCCACCCAGGCCTCGAGCGCCTCGCCGTCGGCCTCGGCCAGGTGCAGCGCGCCCTGGGTGACCGACATCCAGGCCAGACCCAGACGGTGCTTGGCGCCGGGGTAGATGGCCAGCAACACCGCCTCGGTCTTATCGGCGAGCAAGCTACTGTCGGTGAGCGTGCCGGGGGTGACGACCCGCACCACCTTACGCTCCACCGGGCCCTTGCCTGCGCCCACCTCGCCCACCTGTTCGCAAATGGCTACCGATTCGCCCAGGCGGATCAGGCGAGCCAGGTAGGTGTCGACCGCATGGAAGGGGACGCCGGCCATGGTGACCGGCTGCCCGGCCGATTGGCCGCGGCGGGTCAGGGTGATGTCGATCAGTCGGGCGGCCTTTTCGGCGTCGGCCCAGAACAGCTCGTAGAAGTCCCCCATGCGGTAGAAGACCAGGGTCTCGGGGTACTCGCCCTTGATGGCCAGGTACTGGGCCATCATGGGCGTGTGACCCTGGGCGAGAAGCTCGCTGGCGGTGGGGGCGGGGGAGGTGGGGGGCATGAGGAACTGTGCGGCGGAAAGGGCCGGTTAACCCGCAATGCTAATGGGCTCGGGGCATCGCCCCGGATGGGGGTTCCGGCCGTGCGCCCACTTTGCCATCCCTGCCGCGCGAAATCACTTAAAAATGGCTTCGATACAGGTTTTAAAAATATCATAAGTACTTGTAAATTAGAGAAGTTCGGTATAAAAATGCATTTCAATTAAAAGTGCCGAAAAACGCCATGCTGGAGCAATCGCCCGACGCCTCGCGCCAGTACATCGACGCGGTCGCCGCCTTTGAGGCCTATGAAGAGGCGCGGAAGGAGGCGGAGCAGGTGCGGGGCGGTATGTACTGGCACAAGGGGGCCGCGGCATCGTCTGCCAAGGACTACCTCGTCCGAACGAGTACCGCTGGCAGCGAGAAGAGTCTGGGCCCTCGCACGCCAGAAACCGAGGCCATCTACCAGGCGTTTCGCAAGCGCAAGGAGGACGCCCAGTCACGTCTGGCCGGCCTCAAGGAGACCCTCGCACGGCACAAGCGCATGAACCGGGCGCTTCGGGTGGGTCGAGTTGCCCCTGTGGTGGTTGACATCCTCGGACGCCTGGCCGAAACCCGCTTGGGCGAGCACTTTCGGGTTGTGGGGACGCACGCGCGCTATGCCTACGAGGCGGCAGCGGGTGTTCGGTTTGAAAGCGAAGCCGTAGCGACGAGGGACATCGACCTGCTGTGGGACGTACGCCGTCGTGTGGCCTTCGCAACTGCCCTGCATCGCGCGGACCGATCTATGCTGGGCGTGCTGCGCAAGGTGGACGCGAGCTTTCGCATCCGCAACGGCCAGAAGTACACCGCGGTGAACAAGGACGGCTTCGAGGTCGACATCCTGCGCCGAATGAAGTCGGGGGATGATCCCCACCCCCTCCGGCTCAGTGAAGACGAAGACGACTTTTGGGTCGTGCAGGCGCCCAAGGCGCAGGCGCTCGTCGACGCGCCTGGCTTTTCTGCCGTCGTGGTCGCTACAAACGGCGACATGGCGAGGATGAACACGCTTCACCCGATGAACTTCATCGGCCTCAAGAAGTGGTTGAGCGTTCGCGAGGACCGCGACCCACTCAAGCGGCGACGGGACGCATTACAGGCCCGGGTCGTCGAGCAGGTTCTGGAGCAATACCTCCCGCATCTCCTGAAGCCTTGAGTGCTGCTTTCCAAATCCGTCCGACCTGCAAGGAAGCGTGAGCGGCGTGGGCCCCAACCGGCACAATGAATCCATGATCGAACTGCCCAAAGACGTCCGCCAGCAGGCCGTGACCTCCATCGAGCGCTACTTCCGCGAACACATGGACGAGCCGATCGGCAACATCGCCGCAGCTGGCCTGCTGGGGTTCTTTCTCGAGGAGGTCGGCCCTTCCATCTACAACCAGGCGGTGGCCGACGTGCAAGAGCGCCTGCAGGCGCGGGTGTCCGAGGTGGACCTGGAGGTCCATGAAGACGAATTCGGCTACTGGCGCAAGTACCAGACGCGTGACGTCCAACGAAAGCCCTGAAATAGGAGCGAGACCATGACCTCAGCCCCCAAGAACACCGTCTGCCTGTGGTTTAACGGCACCGCCCTAGAAGCAGCGCAGTTTTATGCGCAGACGTTTCCGGACAGCGCCGTGGGCGCTGTGTATCGAGCACCTGCCGATTACCCCGCCGGCAAGGCCGGCGACGTGCTCACGGTGCTGTTCACCGTGATGGGCATTGCCTGCCTGGGCCTCAACGGAGGCCCGGCCTTTCCGCACAGCGAGGCCTTCTCCTTCCAGGTCAGCACGGAGGATCAGGCCGAGACCGACCGGTACTGGGACGCGATCGTGGGTCAAGGCGGCCAGGCCAGTGCCTGCGGCTGGTGCAAGGACAAGTGGGGCCTGAACTGGCAGATCACCCCTCGCGTGCTCACTGAGGCGATTGCCGACCCCGATCCGGCGGTGGCCCGCCGTGCCTTCGAGGCGATGATGCAAATGGGCAAGATCGACATTGCCGCGATCGAGCGGGCACGGCGGCAGGGGGACTAGGTCCGGCCGCTGTCGCCGAGGTGGGTGACAGGGCCGACTGGCCCTGCCCAGCTCTCAGAGCCCGAACAACTTCGTGGCATTACCTCCGCGCACGGCCTTCATCTGGTCGGCGGGCAGCAGCGCGGTGTTGGTGAAGGCGCCCGGTGTGTCGTGCACCCAGTGCGGCCAATCGGTACCGAACATGACCTGGCTAGGCCCGACCACCGAGATGAGGTACTGCAGCGCGCCTGGGTTGTAGGTGATGCAGTCGTAGTAGATGTGGCGCAGGTAGTCGGTGGGCTTGCGCTTCATCTGCCGGCGTGAGGCCAGTTCAACCTGGTCACCCTTCTCGAAGCGGCCGACCAGATAGGGCAGGGTGCCACCGCCGTGCGAGGCGATGATCTTCAGGTTCGGGTAGGCGTCAAAGAAGCCCTCGAAAATCATCCGCGTGATCGCCAGTGTGGTGTCGAACATGAAGCCGACCGACCAGCTCAGGTCGAACTTAGTCATGTCCATCTGGTCGACGCCCGGCGGGTCGGTGGGGTGCACCAGCACGGGCAGCCCCAGTCGATCAATCTGCGCCCAGATCGGCGCGAACATCGGGTCGGTGAGACTGCGGCCTGCCACATTGGCCAGCACCATCACGCCGGCGGCCCCCTGGGCGCAGCTGCGCTCGAGTTCTTCCACCGCGCGCTGCGGGTACTCCCAGGGCAGCGAGGCGAACCAGCGGATGCGGTCCGGGTAGCGCGATTGCGCTTCGGCCACGTTGTCGTTGGCCTCGCGCGCGGCGCGCACGCTCACCGCTTCGCCACCCCAGTAGACGTTGGGGCAGGTGAGGGACACCACCGAGACGTCGATGCCCGCCTCGTCCATGTGCTTGATGCGCAGCTCCCAGTCGAAGTGGCCTTTTTGAGGAATCACAACGGGCGTGTTGCCGCGGAACACTTCCCGTTGCCCGTCGGGTCGGGTCTGGATGTTGTAGGAGCCACCCTCCTTTTGCAGCAGTTCCAGCCACTTCGTGGTGAACATGTGGGTGTGGACGTCGATCACGGTCATGAGGGGTGCCTTGTCTCGCCCGGGGTCAGGCCTCGGGTTGGGGTCTTTTTGAACTTAGGTTGCCACGGGTGTGCCCTGATAGAGGGTCCCCCGCAGGGCCGATAGGATCCTAGCTCAACTACTTTCAGCCCGAAGAGACGATCCATGATGAAAAGACGCCTGTTTGCCGCTTCCACCGCCCTGACCCTGGCCGCACTGGGGGCGCTCTCGTCCCCCGCCGCCTTGGCGCAGGAACGCACCCTTCGCATCGTGGTGGGCTTCGCCCCCGGCGGATCGGTCGACGTGGTGGCCCGCATGCTGGCCGACAAGCTGCGCGTCTCTTTGGGTCAGAACGTCATCATCGACAACAAGCCCGGCGCAGGTGGGCGGGTGGCCATGACCGAGCTCAAGCGCGCGGCCCCGGATGGGCAGACCGTGGCGCTCTCGCCCAGCGGCGCGATGGTGATTCAGCCGTGGCTCTATGCCAACCTAGGTTACGACCCGGTCAAGGACTTCACCCCGATCGCACGAGTGGTCACCTTCGACTTCGCGGTGACCGCCGGTCCTGGCGCGCCCCAGGGCGACCTGCGCTCCGTGCTGGCCTGGATGCGGGCTAACCCCGCCAAAGCCAACTACGCCACCTCCGGTGCGGGCACCGTGCCGCATTTCGCCGGAATGATGCTGGGGCAAAGTGCCGGTGTGCAGATCGCGCATGTGGCCTACCGCGGCGGAGCGCCGGCAGCGCAGGACCTGATTGCTGGTCAGGTCCCGCTGATGGTGGACACCGCTTCCGAAACCATCGAGCACCACAAGGCCGGCAAGGTTCGCATCTTGGCCGTAACCGGTGAGCAGCGGTCGAAGGCGCTTCCCGAGGTGCCTACGCTCAAGGAACAGGGCGTGAACATGGCAGCGGATGCCTTCTTCGGCCTCTACGGGCCGGCAGGGATGGCGGCCGACGCAGTGGCCCGTATCGACCGCGCGGTGGCCGAGGCGCTGCGCGCTCCCGACGTCCAGGACCGGATCCAGGCTCTGGGTCTGGTGCCTGCGCACGGCGCGTCGGCGGACCTGGCGTCCACCCAGGTCGCGCATCTGCGTAAGTGGGAGGCCCCCATCAAGGCATCTGGATTCAAGGCGGACTGAGGGCCCCGGCGCGACTCAATCCCGCGCGGGAATGGTGCTCAACTCGGCGTTGGCCTCGATCACCACCCGCATCATCCGCATGAACTCCTTGCGCTCGGCCGCCGCCAGGGGCTCAAGCAAGCGCTCCTGCGCCTGCAGCATGCGGGGCACTACGGCCGCGAGAGTCCGGGTGCCCTCCTCAGTGGGAGTGAGCAGCTTTGCGCGGCGATCGGCGGGAGAGACCTGACGGGCCAGCAGGCCACGCGCCTCCAGCCTGTCGATCACGCCGGCAATGGTCGAGGTGTCGTAGCCGATGGTGGCGGCCAATGTCTTCTGGTCGATGCCGGGATGGTTGCACACCGTCTGAAGTGCCGAGTACTGCACCGGCGTGAGCCCGATATCACCGACCTCTTGGACGAACAGGGCCACGGCCAGTTGCTGCACCCGGCGGGCCAGGTGACCGGGCAGACTGCAGGGATCGAGGTTTTTTGACTTGGCTTTCATTCGGCGGCAGGCAGGGCCCGGCTGAGGGTTCACTCGGATTCTATCCCTCTAGCGCCGAATAATCAGCATACATATAATGTTGATACTCAGTAAAAATCGGCAAATCCCAAGGCGTCCTTGACCCAGAGACACGACCATGCAATTTCACCTGAACGGCTTCAAGAGCCGCGACCCCGAAGTCCACGAGGCTTCGCCCCATGCCCTTCCCCATGGCGACAGCGTGCCGAAGCAGGTGGACGTGCTGGTGGTGGGGGCTGGCCCGGCCGGCCTCACGATGGCGGCGCAGATGGCGAACTTTCCCGACATTCACACCTGCCTCGTCGAGGCCAAAGAGGGCCCGATCCATCTGGGCCAAGCCGACGGCATTGCCTGCCGCACGATGGAGATGTTCCAGGCCTTTGGTTTTGCCAAAAAGGTCGAGGAAGAGGCCTGCTGGATCAATGAGGTGACCTTCTGGAAGCCTGATCCCCAGGACCCGAGCCGCATCGTGCGCCACGGGCGTGTGCAGGACACCGAGGACGGTCTGTCCGAGTTTCCGCATGTGGTGCTCAATCAGGCGCGGGTGCATGACCACTACCTGGCCCACATGCGCAACTCCCCCAGCCGCATGGAGCCCTACTACGCCCGCAAGGTGCTGGACCTGAAGGTCGAAGAAGGCACTGAGTACCCGGTGGTGGTGCGACTGGAGCGCTGCGACGCGGCGCACCAGGGTCAGGTCGAGACCGTGCGCGCCCGTTACGTGGTCGGCTGCGACGGCGCCCGCAGCGCGGTGCGCGGCGCCATCGGCCTTCAGCTGGTGGGCGGCTCGGCCAACCAGGCCTGGGGGGTGATGGACGTGCTGGCCGTGACCGACTTCCCGGACATTCGTTACAAGTCGGCGATGCAGTCGCCGCATGGCACCCTGATGGTCATTCCGCGCGAAGGCGGCTACCTGGTGCGTCTCTACGTCGAGATGGACAAGCTGGGCGAGGCCGAGCGCGTGTCGGCACGCGGCATCACTCTCGAGCAACTGATCGCCGCGGCGCAGCGCATCTTGCATCCCTACACGCTGGAGGTGAAGGAGGTGCCCTGGTGGTCGGTCTATGAAATCGGCCAGCGCATTTGCGACAAGTACGACGACGTACCCGCGGGCCAAGAGGGCAGCCGCCTGCCGCGCGTCTTCATTGCCGGTGACGCCTGCCACACCCACAGCCCCAAGGCGGGCCAGGGCATGAACTTTTCGATGCAGGACACCTTCAACCTTGGGTGGAAGCTGGCCGCGGTGCTGCGCGGTCAGTGCGACCCGCAGCTGCTGCACTCGTATTCGTCCGAGCGGCAGGTGGCGGGCCAGGGCCTGATCGACTTTGACCGCGAGTGGGCCAAGATGATCAGCGACAAGCCCAAGCTCGACGGTGATGCCGATGGCCAGGGCGTGGATCCGAAGGCCTTCCAGAAGTACTTCGAACAGCACGGCCGATTCACCGCGGGCATGGGCACGCATTACCCGCCCTCGCGCATTACCGGTGAGGCCGTCCACCAGGTACTGGCGCCGGGCTACACCGTGGGCATGCGCTTTCACTCGGCGCAGGTGCTGCAGATCAACGACGCTAAGCCGGTCCAACTGGGTCATGCGGCCCTGGCCGACGGCCGCTGGCGCCTGTACGCATTTGCGGGCGCCCAAGATCACAGGGAGGAGGGGCGTGGTCTGCGCGCCCTGGCCCGCTTCCTGGCCGAGTCACCTGATTCGCCGGTGCGTCGTTTCACCCCGCAGGGCCAGGACCTGGACGCGGTGTTTGACCTGCGTGGCGTCTTCCAGCAGCCCCACACCGAATTGGCCATCGAGTCCATGCCGGTGATGCTGCGCCCGCCCAAGGGGCGCATGGGCCTGTATGACTACGAGAAGGTCTACAGCGCGGTGGTGCGCCACCAGCCGAACATCTATGACCTGCGCGGTATTGACCGAGCGCAAGGCGCTCTGGTAGTGGTGCGGCCAGACCAGTACGTGGCCCATGTGCTGCCGCTGGACGCGCATGCGGAACTGGCGGCGTTTTTCGCCGGGTTTATGAGGGAGGCCTGAGGCGGTACTGGCGGCCCAACGTCTTGTGAAGCGGTAAGCTTTTGGGCAGCCTCCAAACACTGCGCTTGCCTATGTACCTCCCCTCCGCTTTCGCCTTGACAGACCCCCAGGAGCTGCACCGCATCCTGCGCGAGCACCCGCTGGGCACGCTGGTGACCCACGGTCCCCAGGGTTTGGATGCCGATCACATTCCGTTTGAATTCGACCCTGATACCGGCCCTTTAGGCACCTTGCGCGCGCATGTGGCCCGGGCCAATCCGGTGTGGCAACAGGTGGCGGCCGGTAGCCCGGTGTTGGTGGTCTTTCGCGGGGAGCAGGCCTATGTGTCCCCCAACTGGTACCCCAGCAAGCATGAGGCGCATCGCCAGGTACCGACCTGGAATTACGAGGTGGTGCACGCCCACGGCACCTTCACCGCCCATGACGACGAGCGCTACTTACGCGGTGTGGTGGCCCGCCTGACACGCCACCATGAAGTGACCGAGCCCAAGCCCTGGAAGATGTCCGACGCGCCGGCCGATTACCTCGAGCAGATGATGGGCCAGATCGTGGGCATCGAGATCGCTGTCACGTCGCTGGTTGGCAAATCGAAGATGAGCCAGAACAAGGAAGCGCGTGACCGCCAGGGTGTGGCCGAGGCCTACGAGGCGCGAGGAAGGGCTGGCCTGGCCGGGAAGGTTCGCAAGACGCTCTGACCGTCGCTGGGGTCTGGTTTCACAACCACCCGGCGCGCCGAAATCGCCACCACATCACACCGCAGGCGCCGAAGATCACGCCCAGCGCCGCAGGGTAGCCCCAGGGCTGGTCCAGTTCGGGCATGTACTTGAAGTTCATGCCGTACAGGCTGGCCACCAGCGTCGGCGGCAGCAGCGCCACGCCGGCCACCGAGAAGATCTTGATGATCTTGTTCTGGTTGATGTTGATGAAACCGACCGTCGCATCCATCAGGAAGTTGATCTTGTCAAACAGGAAGGCGGTGTGGTTGTCCA
>JAURKV010000176.1 GCA_030831585.1 Ramlibacter sp.
CCCGTACAGACAGGCGCTCCACCCGTCGGCCCTTCAGCTGCCCGGCGATGTCCAGGCAGGCGTCGATCACCGGGTGGACGACGATGCCGCAGGGGTAGGGCTTGTAGGCGTTGGACTGCATTTCGCTGTAGCCGGCAAAGTCCTTGAGCACCGGGGACAGGTCGGCGCCGGGCCCGAACATCTCCACAAAGCCAGAGCCCCCCTCAAGCGCGGTGGGCGTGCAGGTGAAGCCCTGGGCCGCCAGCAGGGCCGCCGACAGCCCGCTGCGCGCGGCGAAGGCCGGCACCACCGCGCCGGCCATCGAGCCATGGGTCGAACGCAGCCCGCCAGCCTGGGCCGCTGCCAATCCGAGGGCCCAGGCCATCGCCTCCTCACTCAGCCCCATCACCCGTCCGACGGCAGCGGCGGCCCCGATCGGGCCGGTGACGCCGGTGATGTACCAGCCCAGGCTGTAACGCGCCGGCGGCAGCATCAGCAGATTGCTCAGACGGCACTGGATCTCGATGCCGAGGGCGAGCGCATTGGCGAAGTCCGCTCCGGACACCGGATGCAGCTCCGCATAGGCCAGCAGGGCCGCAGCCACCGGGCCGGTCGGATGGGTGACCGTGGCCAGGTGGGTGTCGTCGAAGGCCAGGATGGCTGAGCTCAGACAATTGAGAAAGGCCGCGCCCGGCAGGTCGCTGCGACGGGCATGTCCGATGACGGTGGCGGGGCCGCCTCCCCCCTGCGCCGCGTCGGCGGCCACGGCGGCAAGCACCGCACGCTCCTGGGCGCCGCCGAGGGCGCAGCCCACCCAGTTGAGGAAGGCGCGGGCCGCCTCCTGCTGAATGGCTGCGGGCAGAGTTTCATACCGGCTGCCCACAGCCAATGCGGCGAGTTCGCGGGTGAGCGCCAGGGTCATGCTGCGCAGGCTCAGTCCATGCCGGTGAAGTCGGGCTTGCGCTTGGTTTTGAAGGCGGCAACTGCCTCCTGCAAGGCTGGTCCCTTCACCCGGGCGATGAAGGTCTGGGCCTCGGCGCGGATATGGTCTTGTACCGTTTCGGCGTCGACTCGCTTCATCAGCGCCTTGCTGCCGTTGACCGAACCGGCCGGCAGGCGAGCCAGACGGGCTGCCTGGGCGCTGGCCGTAGCCAGCACCTCCGCAGCCGGCAGGGCGCGGGTCAAGAGGCCCAGGGCTTCGGCTTCCTGGCAGTTGAATACGTCGCCCAGCAGCAGCTTCTCAGCTGCGCGCGGATGACTGGCCGCCCGAGCCAGCAGTAGGCTGGAGCCAGCTTCAGGCACCAAGCCCAGGTTGACGAAAGGCAGGGCGAAGCGCGCGTCCTGGGCCGCGTAAATCAGGTCGCAGTGCAACAGCATCGTGGTGCCAATGCCGATAGCCAGGCCCTCGACGGCGGCAACCACTGGCTTGGGGAAGGCGGCCAGCTTGAGCATGAACTGGAAGACCGAGGCTTCCAGGTTCTGTGGCGGGTTCTGGACGAAGTCGTCCAGGTCATTGCCGGCGGTGAACACACCGCCGGCGCCTGAGAGCAGCAGCACGCGGGTGGCCCTGTCCTGGGCGGCAGCGTCCAGCATGTCGCACATCGACTGGTAAATGGCGGAGGTGAGCGCGTTCTTGCGCTCGGGGCGGTTGATGACGGCGTGCAGCACGCCGTTGGTCAGGGTAGTGACTAGGTGTGTCATGGCTTGCGGGAGCCGAGGGCTGGCGCTCAGAAATTGCCCATGGAGAGAAAGCCGTCGACCGGGTCGAAGTCGTTCACCAGCTTCTTGCCCACCAGGTCCTTGAGCGCCTCGGTCGCGCCGCCGCCCAGGGTGCCGTAGCGCACGCCGCGGTAGATGCGGGAGATGGGGTAGTCGTCGGTAAAGCCGTAGCCGCCGTGCACCTGCAGGGCCTCGTTGGCCACCCGGATGGCCATCTCGTTGACGAACATCTTGGCCACGCCGGCCTGGTAGGGGTCGGGGAAGGGGTTGGCTGACAGGCAGGCCTGATAGAGCAGCGCGCGCCCGGCCTCGATGTCGCGGTACATCTCGGCGAGCTTCCACTGGATGCCCTGGAAGTTGGCCACCGCCTGTCCGCGGATGGTGCGCTCGCGCACGTACTTGATGGCCTCTTCGAAGGCGGCCTCGGCCATGCCCAGGGAGACGCTGGGATTCAAGCAGCGCTGGGTGTTGAAGGCTGAGAGCAGATGCTTCATGCCGCCCTCATGGAGGATCACGTTCTCCAGCGGCACCTCGCAGTTGTTGAACTGGATCTCGGCCAGGTACTCGCCGCCCATGGTGTGGTAACGGGCAGTGACCTCGAAGCCGGGCGTATTGCGATTGACCAGTACGCAACCGATGCCGTGGCGACCGGGCGAACCATTGATACGGCTGAAGACCACGAACCACTCTGCCTCGTTGGCGCGGCTGATCAGGGTCTTGACGCCATTGACCACGGCATGGGTGTCCTTGAGGACGGTGTTGGTCTTGTAGTTGGGGACGTCGGTGCCCGCATGGGGCTCGGTCATGCACACGGCCAGGTGGACCTTGCCCGCGGCGACCTGGGGCAGGATATCGCGCTTCATGCGTTCAGGGGCGTAGGTGGAGATCACGCGCACCTGCACGCCCAGCATGCCCATGAGGCCCATGGCAGTGGCGTAGCATCCCTTGGCCACTTCCTCGATCACCAGGGCGGTGTCGAACACCGGCAGGTTCATGCCGCCGTATTCCTCGGGGATGGACATGCCCAGGACGCCGATCTTGGCCAGCGCGTCCAGGTTCTCCCAGGGGTAGGTGCCGTCCATGTACTTGATGGAGTTGCCGCGGAAGTCCATGTCGCGCGAGAGATCGCGCACCGCGCCCACCAGGGCCCGTTGATCTTCCGTGAGTTGCAGCCTTTGCGTGTTCATCGATGTCCTTGCTGATCATTTTTGTGAGGGAGCTGGCTTTACCGGGGCACGGCCAGTTGCCGCCGCAGTCTAGGAGCGGTGGCGCGCTGGCGTCCATGGCTAAATTCGGCATCCGGGTTGCGGGTTTGGTGAACGCGGACGGCCCCGGGATCGGTATCGCCAATCCTGGAGGCGGCCTACGGGAAATCGCCTTGGACGCCAGGCCTTGGCCTGCCTAGACTGGTGTCAATGAAGTCCTTCCGCCATCTCTCCCCCCCCCTGCGGATCTTCCACGGGGGCGACAGCCTCAAGCAGCTGGATCGCGAGCTCGAGCGCGTTGGCAGCCACCGCGCGGTGATCGTCTGCGGCAATTCGCTGGCCCGTCAAGCGTCGCTGTTGGAAATGATCCAGGACGAAGCGGGCGGCCGCTGCGCTGGCGTGCACCCGGGCGTGACGGCCCACAGCCCTCTGCCGCAGGTTCAGGCCGCCGCCCAGGAACTGGCCCGACTGCGGGCCGACGCCGTTATTGCCGTGGGTGGAGGGTCTGCCGTGGTCACGGCCCGCGCCGCCGCCATCCTGCTGGCCGAAGGACCCGACGCTCGCGCCCTGTGCACCGCCCGCGACCCGGCCAGCGGGACGCTGGTCAGTCCCAAGCTGATGGCGCCCAAGCTTCCGCAACTGGTCATTCCGACCACGCCAACCACGGCGACCGTCAAGTCCGGCAGCGCTGTCCTTGATCCCGACGAAGGTCGCCGTCTGGCGCTGTTCGACCCCAAGACACGGGCCAGTGCCGTCTTCGTTCACCCCGAATTCCTGGACACGCCGCCCTGGTCACTGGTGACCAGCGCCAGCCTCAACACCCTGGCGATGGCGATCGAGGGCCTGCTCTCCCGCTCGGGCGACGCCTTCTCGGACGGCCTGCTGATGCACGCCGTCCGCCTGCTGGTCGACTTCATGCCCCAGGCCGAGGGCGCTGACGAGGGGGCCGCGCGCGCCGAGTTGATGATGGCCTCGCTGCTCACCGGCCATGCCACCGACTACACCGGGGCTGGCATCGCCATTCCGCTGGGGCATGCAATCAGCGCCCGCTTCCACCTGGACAACGGCATCGCCAACGCCGTCGTCTTGCCTCATGTCATTCGTTTCAATGCGCCGGATGCGCCCGAGGGCATTGCCAAGCTGGCGCAGGCTCTGGGGCTGCCACGGCAGGCAGGAACGCAGGCGTCGGCCGAGGCGGTGGCGGGCGCCTTCGAGGCGCTGTTCCGGCGTCTGGGGCTGCCGGCGGGGTTGGGTGCGCTGGGGGTGACGAAGGCGTCCCTGCCTGCGCTGGCCGCCGTGTCCATGGACGACTGGTTCGTGCGCGACAACCCGCGCGTGGTGGAGAACGCGGGCGAACTGGAGGACCTGCTGGCGCGGGCCTGGTGAACGCGGCGGCTAGCGCAGGCCCGGCCGCGAGCGGTTGGGACCTACGCAGACTCGCCGGGTGTCAACCGTGAGGCAGCAGGATCTGCCGCAGCACCGAGCCGTGGTGCAGCTTGTCCAGGGCGCCGTTGAGGTCCTGGAAGCCGATGTGATCGCTCATGAGGCGGTCGACCGGCATCCGCCCTTGCAGGTAGAAGCCGACATAGGTGGGCAGGTCGCGTTCAGGCACGCAACTGCCCATGAGCGAGCCGCGAATCACCTTCTCCTCGGAGACCAGGGCGGTGTGCGCGTACTGCGACAGTTCCGCCGTGGCGCCCAGTCCCACGCCCACCACCTCGCCGCCCTTGGCTGTCACGGCTAGGGCCGTGGCCAGACCGGGCTGGCTGCCCGAGATTTCGAAGGCGAAGTCGACCCCGCCGCGGGTGATCTCCCGGGCCCGGGCAACCAACTCCGGGTCGCGCGCCGACAGGGTTTGGGTGCAGCCCAATTCGTGGGCCAGGGCGAACTTGTCCTCGTTGATATCGATGCCGATGATCTGCGAGGCCCCGGCGATCCGGGCCGCCATGACCGAGCACAGGCCCACGCCGCCCAGGCCGATGACAGCCACGCTCTGGCCGGGCCGCACCCGGGCGGCGTTGAGCACGCTACCCGCGCCGGTGACGACAGCGCAGCCGAACATGGCGGCCACGTCCAGC
>JAURKV010000177.1 GCA_030831585.1 Ramlibacter sp.
CGCCTCTGCGCCGATGATAGTGCGGATCCCCGTGTGAAAGTAGGACATCGTCAGGCTCTTATCCCAGCCCAAAACCCCCAGTAGCTAATCCTGCTGGGGGTTTTGCTTTTGCGTTCAGGCTATCTCACCGACCAATCCTCGACGACCCCCTGCCCTACTGACCTGCGCGGATTTGTTGCTTCGGGTCCCGGTAGCCAGCGACTTGACGTACGGCTAGTCAAGGGACTTGCATGGCTTCAGTAAGTGCAAATAGGAAGGAAGTCACGGTGTGTACTCAGCTGTTGCGTAATTGTTTCCCATCAAAACGCAGGCTTCCAGCGCCCAACATTTCTGCAATCAATCCATCGAGCCATTCCCTCAATGATTGCTCACTTCCATACCGTCCGTACAGAATGCCCAGATAGGTCACATCTGTAGCCCATGCGTGGAGTGCATGTCGGCTGATTTCCTGGACGTCAAGAAGCTTGAACTTCAGGAGAACCTTCGCAGCGTAACGCGCGTGCTTCGCTGGCGAATTGATAAAGCCCTCTAGACGTTTGCGGGCGATGCCGAGCGATCCAGAGAGGTTCGTGAACACCGGTCCGTGCCCAGGAATGATCACCTTCGGAGCCAAACACTCGATCAGGTCAAGGGTGTCGCCAACGGCGTCGAACGCGTGGATGCCCTCAAGCTCGGGAAAGACAACGCCAAAACCGTTCTCCCACAGCGCATCCCCAGAGATTAGGATGCCTTTTTGTGGTGAGAAAAGGACAACGGAATGGGGGTCGTGGCCCGGCGCGGCATGAACTTCCCAATTCATCCCGCCCAACTCCTGCTCAGAGCCGGGCACAAGTGTGCGATCGAATAGAAACTGAGGGCAGGACTGGCCTGTAGGGGCATAGGTCAGCGCTACTTCGTCCCACCGCAGCACCTCCGCTGCATGTCCCGGAGGAATGAAAGTCTCAAGCCCGGGGAAGCTAGATTGCAAAAGAGAATTCCCGCCGCAATGGTCTGAATGAAGGTGTGTATTGACTAGCCGCTCGAGCGGCCTCTGCCCGAGGGCGTTACGCACCAAAGACAGCGTCTGGAAAGAATGGGAGCAGTAGCCGCTATCGATAAGGGTGGCCGGACCGCTACCGATCAGCAGCACATTGTTCGCGGAAAGCCAGCCTCGCTCAAAAACAATGACGTCGTCGGGAAGCATGCGCCGAACTACTTTCCAGCGCGCAACTCTCGGCGCAAGATCTTACCCACGTTGCTCTTCGGGAGTTCGTCACGGAATTCAATGTATTTGGGGACTTTGTATCCGGTCAGGTTTTCCCTGCAGTACCGTGAGACGTCTTCTTCGGTCAGTAGAGGTGTGTCCTTAACCACATAGATCTTGATCGACTCCCCTTGCATCGAATCGGGCACACCGATCGCTGCACACTCAACAACTCCAGGGCACATCGAGATGACGTTCTCCAACTCGTTCGGGAAAACATTGAATCCGCTCACGATGATCATGTCCTTCTTTCGATCGACAATTCTCACGTAGCCTTGGCCATCCATGATCCCGATATCCCCTGTCCTCATGAAGCCGTCGGCAGTGAAAGCCGTGGAGGTTTCGCCATCTTGGTTGAAGTAACCAGTCATGACGTTGGGCCCGCGAATGCAGATTTCACCGGATTTCCCGGGCACTTGGTCCAGTCCGTCATCGTCCTTGATGGCAATATCGATTCCGGGCAGTGGCAGACCGATCGTCCCCGAAAACACAGTCGCCGTGACGGGGTTGTTGGTGCCAATTGCACAGGTTTCGCTCATTCCCCAGCCCTCAACCATTGCACAGCCCGTGAGCTTTTGCCATTGCTTGGCCGTTCCCTCGGATGCGGCCATTCCGCCAGCCTGAGACACATGGAGATGTGAAAAGTCGACCGATTTGAATTGGGGGTGTTGCATGAGGGCATTGAACAGGGTGTTCACTGCCGGCAACATGTGAAAAGGTCGCTGCTTCAGGGTCTGGATAAATTTGCCGATATCGCGTGGATTGGGCACCAGGGTGAGGTGCGATCCCCATCGGATAGCGAGCAGACACAGGGTCAGGGCAAAGATGTGATAGAGCGGGAGCGCGGCAATGCTGTTGATTCGCCGGACGTCGCCGACTTTGGCCAGTGCCGGCGTGAACCAGGCCTCCGCCTGAAGGATGGCGGCGACGATATTCCGATGCGTTAAGACAGCGCCCTTTGACAGTCCTGTCGTACCTCCCGTGTACTGGAGGAATGCGATCGAGTCCAGGGACTGTGGGAGGGCCTTCAGTGACAGAGTTTCGCCTTCAGCGAGTGCCTTCTTGAAGTGCGTGACGGTCCGACTCTCCGAGCGGGGGAGCCTGAATGAGGGCACCAGTCGGGCAAGGTGACGTACGGCGAAGGTGATCCAGCGCCCGAACCAAAAACCAAGCAGATCGCCCATCGAGGCGACTACCACATGTTTGACCTCGGTCTGATCAATGACCTCTTCCAGCGTGTGCCCGAAGTTCTCCAAGATCACGATCGCGGTTGCACCAGAGTCCTTGAGTTGATGCGCGAGCTCCCGTGAGGTGTAAAGAGGGTTGACGTTCACGCAGGTGTAGCCGGCTCGAAGCACGGCCGCCATGGTCACCGCAAACTGGGGAATGTTGGGCAGCATGATCGCCACCCGGCTCCCGGCCGGGAGCCCTTTCGATTGCAGCCAAGCCCCCAAGGCCTTGGAGTGGGCGTCTAGCTGCCCGTAGGTCATCCATCGTTCCATGCATACCGAGAATGGGCGGTCGCGGTTCCTCTCGAAAGAGTCCTCGATCAACTCGGTCAATGATCCAAATTGCTCGGGATCAATATCGTGCGGAACGCCCTGCGGGTAGCTATTGAGCCAGTAACGATTTGTCTGCTGCATGGATCAGGATTGTCACCATCCCATCGAAACCCTATTACCGGGCTTCTCCTAGTGCCGCCCCCCCGTGCACAATTGCGGGTCAGAGTCGGCCGCACACATCCCCCCCCTCTACTCAGTCTTCGCCTTGGACCCCGCATTGGCCCCCTGGGCGTCGCATTCTCTTGTAGCTCGGTTCCAGCGCCTTGGACTTTTTTGCCAAGTGGCCGTCGCCGCAGTTTCGGGTGGGCTGCTTTGGCCAGACCATCCCTGGCTTGCTGGTGTAGTTGGTTTTTCGGTGCTTCTGCTTCCTCTTCAAGTTCTCGGCCTCGAGTTCTTGCTTTTGCGCCGCGTGGGCAGGGCGGATACGGTCCCCCTGCCCGGCTGGCCAGTGCTCCTGAGCGCGTGGGTCGCTGAATCGGCGTATTACCTTCGGGTTTTTTGCTGGCAACAGCCCTTTCGCTGGCGGGTCATACCCGATAGGTTGCAGGGCGAAGGTATTCGAGGGCGCCGAGGCGTCGTATTGGTGCATGGCTTCTGTTGCAACCGTGGGTTTTGGAATGACTGGATGCAACGCCTGACGCGCGAGAATAGGGCCTTCGTCGCAGTGAATCTCGAGCCTGTTTTCTCGTCGATCGACAGTTATGTGCCGATTCTGGATCACGCGCTATCCCGGGTTAAGGCGTCTACAGGACTCACACCTTTGCTCGTTTGTCACAGCATGGGCGGACTGGTGGCCCGCGCATGGCTTGCGCAGCATTGCGAGAGGGGAGAGCACCGCCACGATCCTGTGTACCGCGTTGTGACGATCGGCTGCCCCCATCACGGCACATGGCTCGCCCGCTTCAGCCACACGCCCAACGGGCGACAGATGCGGGAGGGCAGCGACTGGATAGAGGACCTGCAGGCGTCCTGGGCGGAGGGGAGCGCGGGCTTGCCGCCCCATCGCTTTACCTGCTGGTACTCGAATGCCGACAACATCGTGATGCCCTCCTCGTCTGGCGCCCTTCGCGGCGCAGACAATCGGCTGGTCCAGGGTGTCGGACATGTGGCACTGGCTCAACGGACTGAGGTCATCGAGGGCACACTGGCCTACCTTGATGAAGGCTCCTAGCTGTTTTGTTCGCAACTACAGCCGCAGGAATCCGCATCATAGAGTCCTGCAGTCCTTTTTCTAGGTGAGCCTCTATTGATCATGATCGCAACGTGTGAGCCGGCGTCTTTTTACGCAACCTCGAGCTGATTGGGTAGACGCCATCTGGCGCTCTCCTCCAAGCCGAAGGCCTCGACCTACGGCCAGTTTGGAGTTTCCGTTCTTGTGCGCGATGGCGGTCAGGGCGCGGAGCATCTGGGTCTACCCCTGTCAATCTCTAGACCCGCGTTTGCGACCTATTTCGGGACCAAGTGGCGGGTGCCGATGGCCGACTCAAGAAACAGGCCAAGAAGATCTGGAGCTTTCTTGAAGACCCTTCAGTAGGCCGGGCGAAGGAAAAGGGATCCCATCGAATGGGCTGTGACATCACACTGATCCTCCGGTCGCCAGAGGGATACCGGTGCCCCTTCTCCGTGCTGACACTTGATTGGGCTATCCTACGGATTCACCAACGACAGCATGTCCTGCCCCCACCCTAGTGGCTGACCCACACCCTGCTCGCCAACTCGCCGAAAAAGAAGACAAACGCAGCCTGCTCCAAAGGCTTGTTGAATTCCTTCACCCGGGCCCTGATTCCAAGGCGGATCTCTACGAAACTCTTGCGGACGCCGAGGACAACGAGGTCATCGGCGCCGAGTCCCGAGCCATGCTGGAGGGTGTGATCCGGATGGCTGATCTCACTGCGGGCGATGTGATGGTGGCGGCGCCCCGGATGGATCTGGTCGATATTGACGCCCCTTACGAGGAAATTCTTCACCTCGTGATAGACACGGCGCACTCACGATTCCCAGTTTACGAGGTCGACCGAGAAAACATCATCGGCATCCTCCTTGCTAAGGACTTGCTCAAGTTGCAGCGGGCACCCGAACTCAACTTGCGGGCGCTCCTTCGCCCTGCGGCCTTCATCCCTGAAAGCAAGGGCCTGAACGACCTCTTGCGCGAGTTTCGCGGCAACCGCAATCATCTGGCTGTCGTGGTCGATGAATTCGGACGTACGGCCGGTTTGATCACGATCGAGGATGTACTCGAGCAAATCGTTGGTGAAATCGAAGATGAATTTGATGAGGCCGAAGACGCAGGAGACATCTTCAGCCTGGCGGACCAGACATTTCGTGTCAGCGGCGACACGAGTATTGAGCGGGTCGAGGAGGCTTTCGGCGTGAGGCTGATTCCCGCCGAGATCGACGAGGCAGAACCCCGCTTCGACACGATCGGTGGTCTCATCGCCCACGACATGGGGCATGTCCCCAAACGTGGCGAGCGGCATGGCATGGCCGGCTTGGAGTTTGTGGTGCTGCACACCAAGGGGGGCGCGGTGCGCTGGTTCAAAGTTTCACCAGCGAGCCCCGAGGAGGCGCGTTCTTGATGGTTCTGCCATCGTGAAAGGTGGCATGGCGCACGGTCTTATCGACCAGGCCTGGACCCGAGGGCTTCTGGCGCTGCTCGCTGGGGGCTTGCAGGCCCTTTCGATTCTGATCCCCTGGACAGGTGAGCCGGCCTGGTGGCTGCAGGTGGTCTCACTGGCCGGGCTCGGTGCCCTCGTGGCTCGTTCGCGCCATCTTCGCGAGGCGGCCGCTCTGGGCTTCGCCTTTGCGCTTGCCTGGTTGGCCGGCAGCTGGTGGTGGCTCTTCACCTCGCTGCATGTCTATGGCAACCTGCCCGCGCCGCTGGCAGTAGCTTCCGTATTGGCTCTGGCAGGTAGTCTCTCCCTTTATTACGCAATAGCAACCGCCTTGGCCTGGCGTCTCGGGGTTCCCGTCCAACTTGGCGGCTCGGCCCGACCCCGAGCAGCAGGCTGGCGTTTCCCGCTTGTCTTCGCCGCGGCCTGGCTGCTAGCAGAGCTGGCCCGCGGGCAATGGCTGACCGGTTTCCCCTGGGGCGCGGGCGGATACGCGCATGTGGACGGCCCGTTGGTGGTGCTCGCGCCCTGGGTGGGTGTCTACGGAATTGGATTTTTTGCGGCCCTGGCTGCCGCTGCTCTCACTCAGCTCCTGTCTGCGCCTCGTTCCAGTTTCGATCCTTCGACGGCTGATCCAGCGCGCAGGTCCCCTGCCCAGGGCCATAGGTTGTGGCTTCCCCTCGGGACCCTGGCGATCTTGCTGGGGGCTCTGTGGCTTGTGCCCGCCGGCGACCAAGCGCTGGCCCCTCAGGTGTCGCAGGCGGCGCCACCCCTGCGGGTTGCCCTTTTGCAGGGGAACATCGCGCAGGACGAAAAGTTTCGCCCCGGCAGCGGTATCCCGCTGGCGCTGGACTGGTATGGCAGGCAGATGGTCGGTAGCAGTGCGCAACTGGTGATCGCTCCCGAGACGGCTATTCCGCTCCTTCCGAGGGACCTGCCAGCCGGTTACCTGGATGAAATTGCCGAACAATTTCGTACCGGCCATCGCGCCCTGATGTTGGGAATTCCGCTGGGAGGAGAGCGTGAGGGCTATACCAACTCTGTTATCGGCCTGCGGCCCCGCGCTGATGCCTACCGGTATGACAAGCACCATTTGGTGCCTTTCGGCGAATTCATTCCCCCATTGTTTCGCTGGTTCACCGAACTGATGGAAATTCCCTTGGGAGACTTCAGGCGCGGCGTCCTCTCCCAGCCCGCCTTCCAGTGGCAGGGACAGCGCCTGGCCCCCAACATTTGCTATGAAGATCTCTTTGGCGAGCAGTTGGCAGCCCGCTTTGCAATTACGGAGGAGGCTCCCACCATCCTGGTGAATGTGAGCAATATTGCCTGGTTTGGAGACTCGGTCGCGATCGATCAGCACCTTCAGATCAGTCGCATGCGTGCCCTCGAATTGCGCCGTCCTATGCTCCGAGCGACCAATACCGGAGCCACCGCCATCATCGACCATCAGGGGCGAGTGACCGCCCGCCTTCCTCGTGTGACTCGGGGCGTTCTGGAAGGCGAGGTGGAGGGTCGCCGCGGCATCACCGCGTTTGCTCGCTGGGCCGGAGCCTGGGGCTTGGCGCCCCTTTGGCTGCTTGGCCTGGTATTGCTGGCTTTTGCGGCCTTTTCCGAGCGAGGCAGGGACCGGGCTCCTGGCTGAACAGGCCCGTAAAATCGGGCGATGCTCACCTTTCAGCAAATCATCCTGAAGCTGCAGTCTTATTGGGATGCCCAGGGTTGCGCCCTGTTGCAGCCCTATGACATGGAGGTTGGCGCAGGCACCTCTCACACCGCCACCTTCCTGCGCGCGTTGGGTCCAGAACCCTGGAAGGCCGCTTACGTTCAGCCCAGTCGCCGCCCCAAGGACGGACGATACGGCGAGAACCCCAACCGTTTGCAGCATTATTACCAGTATCAGGTGGTGCTCAAGCCTGCTCCGGCGAACATTCTGGCGCTCTACCTCGGGTCTCTGGAGGCCCTGGGCTTCGATCTGAAAAAGAACGACATCCGCTTTGTCGAGGACGACTGGGAGAACCCCACCCTGGGTGCCTGGGGCCTGGGTTGGGAGGTCTGGCTCAACGGGATGGAGGTGACGCAGTTCACCTACTTCCAGCAGGTCGGTGGTATTGACTGCAAACCGATCACCGGTGAGATCACCTATGGCCTGGAGCGACTGGCCATGTACCTGCAGGGCGTGGACAACGTCTACAACCTGAAGTGGACCGACACGCTGAGCTACGGCGACGTGTACCTGCAAAACGAGAAAGAGCAGTCGGCCTACAACTTTGAGCACAGTGACGCCGATTTCCTCTTCACTGCATTCAATGCCCACGAAAAGCAGGCGAAGCATCTGATGGAGCAGCAGCTGGCCCTGCCCGCCTACGAGCAGGTGCTCAAGGCGGCCCACAGCTTCAACCTGCTGGACGCGCGCGGCGCCATCAGCGTGACCGAACGCGCTGCCTACATCGGCCGCATCCGCAACCTGGCCCGCAGCGTGGCCCAGAGCTACTACGAGAGCCGCGAGCGCCTGGGCTTCCCCATGGCCCCGCCCGAGTGGGTGGCCGAAATGACCAAGAAGGCGGCCTGAGCCCATGACGAATTGCGCCCCTCTGCTCGTCGAACTGTTCGTCGAGGAGCTCCCGCCCAAGGCCCTGAAAAAGCTGGGTCATGCCTTTTCCGGCGTGCTGCTGGAGCAGCTTCAAGCGCAGGGGCTGGCCCCTGGCGATGCCCATCTGACTTCTTTCGCCTCTCCCCGGCGACTGGCCGCGCACATCACTTCCGTCGCAAGCCAAGCCGCTGACAAAGCGGTATCGCAGAAACTGATGCCGGTCACGGTGGCATTGGATGCCGCCGGACAGCCTACCCCGGCCCTGCTGAAGAAGCTCCAGGCACTCGGGGCCGATGCGAGCGCCTTCCCTGGCCTCAAGCGTGCGCCCGATGGCAAGGCCGAGGCCTTGTTTTATGAGAGCACGCAGCGTGGTGCCACCCTGGCAGAGGGGCTGCAGAAGGCGCTGTCCGAGGCTATCGCCAAGCTGCCTATCCCGAAGGTCATGACTTACCAGCTGGCCGACGGGTGGACCGACGTGAAGTTCGTTCGCCCCGCCCATTCCCTCGTTGCTCTGCACGGAGACCAGATCGTCCCTGTCGAGGCACTGGGTCTTCATGCAGGCAGGACGACTCAGGGGCACCGCTTCGAGGCCGCCCAGGCGGTGGTGACAATCGCGAATGCCGATGCCTACGGCGAGACCCTTGAGCGCGAAGGCGCGGTGATCGCCAGCTTCGAGGCCCGGCGCGCCGAGATCACCCGCCAGCTGGCCGAGGCCGCAGCCCGTGTGGGCGGCGGCGCCCGTCCTATCGAGGACGAGGCGCTTCTCGACGAGGTCACTGCCCTGGTCGAACGGCCCAACGTGCTGGTCTGCGAGTTCGAGCCGCAGTTCCTCGAAGTGCCGCAGGAGTGCCTGATTCTCACGATGAAGGCGAACCAAAAGTACTTTCCCCTGCTGGACCCGCAGGGGCGCCTGACCCACCGCTTCCTGGTGGTGAGCAACATTCGTCCGCAGGACGCCAGCGCCGTTATCGGCGGCAACGAGCGGGTGGTGCGTCCGCGCCTGGCTGACGCCAAGTTCTTCTTCGACCAAGACCGCAAGCGCCCGCTCGCTGCACGCGTCGAAGGCTTGGCCAAGGTGGTCTATCACAACAAGCTAGGGACCCAGGGCGAACGCAGTGAGCGCGTGCGGCGGCTTGCGGTGGCGATCGCCGCACGCCTGGGCGGCGCTGCGCTCGTCCAACCTGCCCAAGAGGCTGCCCGGCTAGCCAAGGCTGACCTGCTCACCGACATGGTCGGCGAGTTCCCTGAGCTGCAAGGGACCATGGGCCGCTACTACGCTCAGGCCGATGGCCTGGCCCCAGAGGTGGCGGATGCGATCGAAGATCACTACAAGCCCCGCTTTGCCGGCGACAGCCTACCGCGCGGTCTGGTGGGTCTGGTGGTGGCGCTGGCGGACAAGCTGGAGACCCTGGCGGGTTTGTTCGCCATCGGTCAGCTGCCAACCGGAGACAAGGACCCGTTCGCCTTGCGCCGCCATGCCCTTGGCGTGGTGCGCATGCTGATGGAGCGCGACCTGCCCCTGCACCTGGGAGAGCTGCTCACCCAGGCTGTGGCGCTGTTCCCCCAGGCCAGCGCGGAGACGGGCGCGCAGCTGTCTAATTTCTTCTACGAGCGCCTTGCCGGCTTGCTGCGCGAGCAGGGCTACTCGGCCCAGGAGGTCGATGCGGTGCTGGCGCTGCAACCCCAGCAGTTGGGAGACGTTGCCAAGCGCCTGGCCGCGGTCCGGGCCTTTGCTGCCCTCCCTGAAGCGCCAGCCCTGGCCGCAGCCAACAAGCGCATCGGCAATATCCTCAAGAAGGCCGACGGTCCGGTGGATGCCCATGTGAGTGCGGGCCTGCTGCAGGAGGCCGCCGAGAAGGCGCTGCACGCCGCGATGGTCGAACTGGCGCCCAAGGCCCAGGCGCGTTTCGATGGTGGCGACTACACCGGCTCCCTACAAATGCTGGCCGCCCTGCGCGCGCCCGTGGACGCCTTCTTTGACGGCGTGATGGTCAACGCCGAGGCCATGGACCTACGGCTGAACCGCCTGGGGCTGCTGGCCACCTTGCACAAGGCGATGAACCAGGTCGCCGACTTGTCGCGCCTCGCTGCTTGAGCGCGGGGATAGCAATAACATGAAGCTCGTCATTCTTGACCGCGACGGAACGATCAACGTCGACAGCGACGAGTACGTGAAGTCCGCAGATGAATGGGTGCCGCTTCCTGGCGCGCTTGAGGCCATTGCGCGCTTAAACCATGCGGGCTGGCATGTCGCAGTCGCCTCTAACCAGTCGGGGCTCGGACGTGGCTTGTTCGACGTCGCTGCGCTCAATGCCATGCACACCAAAATGCACAAGCAGCTGGCAACCCTGGGTGGACGGATTGATGCGGTTTTTTTCTGCCCCCATGCTCCCGAAGACCAATGTGGATGTCGTAAGCCGGCCCCCGGTTTGTTCCACCAGATCGGTGAGCGTTTTGGCGTCGACCTCGCGGGCGTTCCAGTCGTCGGTGACAGCGCGCGTGACCTTCAGGCGGGCGCCGCTGCGGGTTGCGAGCCCCACCTGGTACTCACCGGAAAGGGGAGCGTTTACCGGCAACGCGCCCTGCCTAAGACCTTCCCTCCAGGAACCCGGACGCACGAAGGCCTGGCGGCCTTTGCCGAGTACCTGATCAATCGTTCAGCCTCCTCACGCTGAGGCGGCCGCAGTCCTCGCACGCCAAGTCATGCTGAACTTGCTTCGATCTGTCCTGCACATGCTGTGGATGGTGATCACCTTGATGCCGTGGGGAACGGCAGTCATCTTACTGTCGGTGGTCATCCGGGGCGCTCCCCTGTACTGGTTCGCCGTGGTCTGGTTGCGCATGGCGATTTGGGGTGCGCGCTGGATCCTAGGCATTCGGGTGAATGTCATCGGCATGGAGAACTTGCCAGACGGCAACACCAGTGCGCCCGTCCTCCTGGCGAAGCACCAGTCTGCCCTCGAGACTTTTCTCCTGCCAACGCTGATGCCGCACCCGCTGGCTTACGTCTTCAAGAGAGAGCTGCTGCATGTGCCATTCTTCGGTTGGGCCATGGCGCGCCTGGACATGGTGCATATCGACCGCAGCCAGCGCGCAGCCGCCTTCACCAGGGTGGTTGACCAGGGCAGGCGCCTGCTCTCGCAGGGGGTGTGGGTCATCATGTTTCCCGAGGGCACGCGCACCCAACGCGGCGTCAGTGGCAACTACAAGAGCGGTGGCACCCGGCTCGCCGTTGCGACGGGTGCGCCCGTGATCCCGATCGCTGTCACTTCGGCGAAGGTCTGGCCGCGCAAGGCCTTTATCAAGCGCCCTGGGACGGTGGATGTGTCGATTGGTCACCCCATTCCGACTGCGGAGCGCGACCCGGATGATCTGCTGCGCGAGGTGGAAGGCTGGATCGAAGCCGAGATGCGCCGGCTCGACCCCGAGGCCTATGTTGCGCCGTCCTCTCCCCGCTGATGAACAAGTTCCTGCAACTGGCGCTTGATTTTTTGGATCCGCCGGTACGCGCGGAGCCAGCTTCATCAGCGAAGGGCTTGCTGTCAGGCCCTTCCCACTCGGTAAGCCCGTTAGCGCCCACCGTACCTGCCGCCACCCTGGACCAGGTGCTCTCGCCGGCCAGCTTTGATCACCCCCGCGCCAACCGGCAATGCCGCCTGGGGTCGACGCAGGTGGCCTACGAATTCAGGCGCGCCCGCCGTCGCAACATCGGATTCGCGGTCGGCGCTGAGGGCCTGACCGTGAGCGCGCCCAAGTGGGTGCCGCTCTACGAGGTCGAAGCGGCGATCCAGTCCAAGGCCCGCTGGATCCTGCGCAAGCTCGACGAGATGCGCGAACGTGGTGAGCGACTCGAGACAGCGCGTATCGACTGGCGCGATGGTGCAACTTTCCCGTTCCTGGGCGAGCCCGTCATCGTCGTGCTTGACCCGCGCCAAGGGGCGGCAGGCGGCGGTCTGTTACGCACCGACCTGGAGTCTCTGCCGGGTGTGACCCGGCAAACACTTCACCTGGGGCTGTCGCAGTCCGCGAGCGCCGCCCAGGTACGCGATGCAGTTCAGGCTTGGCTGATGCGCCAGGCGAGCCGGGTGTTCACCGAACGCATGGAGCATTACGCCCCTTTGCTTGGCGTGCACTGGAAAAAATTGAGCCTCAGCAGCGCCAGCACCCGGTGGGGCACAGCCAGTGCGGACGGCGGCATCCGCCTCAACTGGCGTCTGATTCACTTTCGCCTGCCGGTGATCGACTACGTGGTCGCCCACGAGTTGAGTCATTTACGGGTGATGGATCACAGCCCGCGCTTCTGGGATACGGTGGCGTCTGTTGTCCCCGACTACCAGGTGCTTCGCAGCCAGTTGCGGGACGACGCGCTGCCGCCCTGGTGAGCTGGCGTCCGCGCCTCTGAATCAGCCCGCCGCGCGAAAGCGCCAGATCCGGTCTGTACCGAACTCGCGCAGAAGACGGCCCTCGTGCCAGAGCAGGTTCAGGTGAGCGAGCGCCTCGCCCATGGCGATCGGCATCTGGTTCACATCAAGGGCCCGCTTGAACATCAGCGGCAGCAGGTCGGCTGCCGATTGGGGTGACTCGCGACAGACGGCCATGACTTCTGCCAGCCGATCATCGTGGTGTGCGTGCAGCTGCCCGATGCGAGGATGCAGGCCAATGAACGGCTTGCCGTGCGAGGGCAACACCAGGGTCTGCGGCGGCAACGGCAGGTACTTGTCGATGGACGCCAGGAAGTGGCGCAAGGGGTCGGCCTCGGGTTCGTCTTCGTGAACGCTCACATTGGTGGAAATCCGGGGCAGCACCATGTCGCCGGCGATCAGTAGACCCAAGCTATCGCAATACAGTGCAATGTGCTCCGGTGAATGGCCACGTCCGCTGATGCACCGCCAGTTGCGACCGCCGATTTGGAGGGAGTCGCCTTCTGCAAGCCGGCGGAAGGTGCGCGGCAGCGCAGGCACTAGGCTGGTGAAGTAGGGGGGGCGCTCCCGCAAGGCCTGCTGCTTCTCCGGTTCGGTCAGGCCATGCGCGGCAAGGAACCGCAGGAGCGGTTCACCGCCAAATCCGTTGACGCGATCGCAGCCGACTCGGGCCACGAGGAATTCTGTGCCACTCATCCAGAGGCGGCATTCGTGGTCGGCGTCACTCCAGCGTTCGCATATCCAGTGCGCCAGCCCCACATGGTCCGGATGCATATGGGTCACGATCACCCTCAGGACAGGCAGGCCCTGCAACTCGTTCGCGAACACGGACTCCCACTGTTGTCGGGTTTCGGGCCGGTCAATGCCGCAGTCCACGATCGTCCAGCCCTCGCGGCCGTCCAGCTGGTCCCTCAGCAGCCACAGGTTGATGTGGTCCAGCGTGAACGGCAAGGACATCCGGATCCAGCGCACGCCGGGCGCGAGCTCCCGGGTCGAGCCGGCTGCCGGCATATCGTCCCCCAGAGGGTAGTGGAGGGCGCTTTCCTGTGGGTTCATGGTGTGAGGGTGAAGACCGTCTCAGGCAGAATTCCGTTGACGTTGACGTAAACGTCATATGTAATTGCACATTCTAGGCAGGCGCCTCCCCAGGCGCTGTCGCATGTCATACACCCATGGCCACTTCCCAGACCTTCTCGATCAGCGACCTGGCAAAGGAATTCGACCTCACCACGCGGGCCATCCGCTTCTATGAGGACATGGGGCTGCTCCAGCCCCAGCGCGCCGGGCCAGGCGGAAGAACCCGCCTCTACAGCGCACGTGACCGGACACGGCTCAAGCTCACGCTACGTGCCAAGCGCTTGGGCCTGTCGCTTTCCGAGGCTCGGGAACTGATCGACATGTACGACTCGCCGCGCGACACAGGTCCGCAGCTGAAAAAGTTTCTGGATATCTTGGCGCTTCACCGGCGGCAGCTGGAGGACCAGTTAGCCGACCTGCAGGCCAACTTGGACGAGGTCCGAACCCACGAAAAAGATGCGCGGGCGCTACTGGCAAAGGCCGATCCCGGTGGCCGGGGGCCCCGGGGCAAGGCTCCCGCGGCATAATTGACGTTAACGTAAACGTCAATTTAGGTCATCGTTTCGCTCTATGTCGTCCCCTGCCTTCCAGGCGCCAGATCCTGATTTTGCGCAGCGGGTTCGTGCCAGCTTCGCCCGCCAAGCCGCCATGTCAACCATTGGAGCCAGCCTGTGCTCCGTCGAGCCCGGCCGTGTCGTGATTGAACTGCCATTCGCCCCGCACATCACCCAGCAGCACGGCTTCATTCACGGCGGCATCATGGCTGCGGCTCTGGATTCGGCCTGCGGCTATGCCGCTTCATCCCTGATGGCCGCAGACGCGGGCGTGTTGACCATCGAGTTCAAGGTGAACCTGATCGCGCCCGCCCAGGGGCGCTCATTCCGAATGGTGGGTGAAGTGGTCAAGGCGGGCCGGACCATCACCATGACAGAGGCCCGCGCCTGGGCTGTCCCCGATGACGGGCGCGAAAAGCTGGTCGCCACCATGAACGCCACGATGATGGTGGTGACCGGGCGCGAGGGCATTCGCCATTGACGAACTGCCCTGAGTGGCATCCGACCGACCCCATCAAAAATTCATCTTGGACACAGCCATGAACATGCCCGGCCTTAACTTCCAGCTCGGCGAAGACATTGACGCTCTGCGCGATGCCGTTCGAGAGTTCGCCCAGTCCGAAATCGCACCCCGCGCCGCCGAGATCGACCGCACAGACCAGTTTCCCATGGACCTTTGGCGCAAGATGGGCGCCCTGGGCGTGTTGGGCATCACCGTCTCCGAAGAATGGGGCGGCGCCAACATGGGTTACCTGGCGCACATGGTGGCCATGGAGGAAATTTCTCGGGCCTCCGCCTCGGTCGGCCTGTCCTACGGCGCGCACTCCAACCTCTGCGTCAACCAGATCAAGCGCAACGGCACCCAGGCGCAAAAAGACAAGTACCTGCCCAAGCTGATCTCCGGCGAGCATGTGGGCGCACTGGCCATGAGCGAGCCAGGCGCTGGCTCTGACGTCATCTCGATGAAGCTCCGGGCCGAAGATAAGGGAGGCTATTACCTCCTCAATGGCAACAAGATGTGGATCACCAACGGCCCCGACGCCGACACCCTGGTGGTCTACGCCAAGACGGAGCCCGAGATGGGAGCCCGTGGCGTCACCGCCTTCCTGATCGAAAAAGGCATGAAGGGCTTTTCCATCGCGCAAAAGCTCGACAAGCTGGGCATGCGCGGCAGCCACACCGGCGAGCTGGTGTTCCTCAACGTCGAAGTGCCGGCAGCCAACATCCTTGGCGCCGTCAACGGCGGCGCCAAGGTCCTGATGTCGGGTCTGGACTACGAGCGTGCGGTGCTGGCCGCGGGCCCTATTGGCATCATGCAGTCGGTGATGGACAACGTGGTGCCCTACATCCACGACCGCAAGCAGTTCGGACAAAGCATTGGCGAGTTCCAGCTGATCCAGGGCAAGGTCGCCGATATGTACACGGTGCTACAGGCCGGCAGGGCCTTTTGCTACACCGTTGGCAAGAACCTCGACATGCTCGGCACTGAGCATGTCCGGCAGGTGCGCAAGGACTGCGCCTCGGTCATCCTCTGGTGCGCCGAGAAAGCCACCTGGATGGCGGGCGAGGGCGTGCAGATCTTCGGCGGCAATGGCTACATCAACGACTATCCGCTGGGGCGCTTGTGGCGCGATGCCAAGCTCTATGAGATCGGTGCCGGCACAAGCGAGATCAGGCGCATGCTGATCGGCCGCGAGCTGTTCGCGGAGACCCTGTAAACACGGCGGCGCTCGCAATAGGGACAATCAAGCCCATGAACCGAGAACTCGAAGACCTTTTCGCCCACAACCGGGAGTGGGCCGCCCGCATGGAGCAGGAGCGCCCGGGTTTTTTCACCAGCTTGAAGTCGCAGCAGTCGCCGCGCTATATGTGGATCGGGTGCAGCGACTCGCGTGTGCCGGCCAACCAGATCACCGGCCTGGAGCCGGGTGAGGTGTTCGTCCACCGTAACGTGGCCAACGTCGTGGTTCCTACCGACCTCAACTGCCTGTCCACCATCCAGTACGCGGTCGACATGCTCAAGGTCGAGCACCTGATGGTGGTGGGCCACTACGGCTGCGGCGGCGTGAATGCCGCGCTCAGTGGCACCCGCGTGGGCCTGGCCGACAACTGGCTGCGACACGTCAAAGATGTCGGTAGCCGCCACAAACCCCTGCTTGACGCCACGGATGCCGAGCACCGTGTGAGCTTGCTGTGCGAGCTCAATGTGATCGAGCAGGTGGTCAATGTGGCCCAAACCACCGTGGTCCAGGACGCCTGGGCCCGGGGTCAGTCGCTCACTTTGCACGGCTGGGTCTATGGCCTGTCCGACGGTCTCATTCAGGACTTGCACATGACGGTGGACAGCCCCGCCGACCTCGAGCGCGTCTACCGCGGTGCCGTCGGCGCGGTCGGTGGCGCCAAGCGCAATTGACCTTTTTTCCAGGGGGTCTGCACGTCGTCAGTGAGGCCGCTTTTTAAATACTTTTTTTACGGAGCAGACCATGTCCGAATCCATCGTCATTGTCAGCGCTGCGCGCACGCCCATGGGCGCCTTTCAGGGAGATTTTTCCGCCCTGTCCGCCCACGACCTGGGCGGTGTCGCCATCAAGGCGGCCATCGAGCGCGCCGCCATCTCGCCCGAGGTCGTGGGTGAGGTGCTGTTTGGCAACTGCCTGATGGCGGGCCAGGGCCAGGCGCCGGCGCGCCAGGCGGCCTTCAAGGGGGGGCTGCCCCAATCGGCGGGCGCGGTCACCTTGTCCAAGATGTGCGGCTCGGGTATGCGGGCGGCGATGTTCGCCCACGACATGCTGCTCGCTGGCAGCCATGAGGTGCTGGTGGCGGGCGGCATGGAGAGCATGACCAACGCGCCTTATTTGCTGATGAAGGGGCGCGGCGGCTACCGCATGGGCCATGACAAGGTCTATGACCACATGATGCTCGACGGTCTCGAAGACGCCTACGAGGCCGGTCGCTCCATGGGCACCTTCGGCGAAGATTGCGCCGCCCAGTACAAGTTCTCGCGCGAAGCGCAAGACCACTTCGCCACCACCAGCGTGCAGCGCGCTAAGGCCGCCACCGAGTCGGGTGCTTTTGTCAAAGAAATTGCGCCGGTCACCGTCAAGAGCCGCGCAGGCGAGGTGGTGGTCTCGGTGGACGAGGGCCCGGGCAAGGTCAAACTGGACAAGATTCCCACCCTGAGGCCCGCCTTCAAGAAGGACGGCACCATCACCGCCGCGTCTTCCTCGTCGATCAACGACGGCGCTGCCGCCCTGGTCATGATGACCGCGTCCACTGCCAAGCGCCTGGGCTGCAAGCCGCTGGCGCGCGTGGTGTCCCATGGTACCCACGCCCAGGCGCCCGAGTGGTTCACCACCGCCCCGGTGGGCGCCACCCAGAAGGCGCTGGCCAAGGCCGGCTGGTCTGTGAGCGACGTCGACCTTTGGGAAGTCAACGAAGCCTTTGCCGTCGTACCCATGGCGCTCATGGCCGACCTGAAGGTGTCGCACGAGATCGTCAACGTCAACGGCGGTGCTTGCGCCCTCGGCCACCCGATCGGCGCGTCGGGCGCCCGGATCCTGGTCACCCTGATCCACGCCCTGCAGGCCCACGGCAAGAAGCGTGGACTCGCCACGCTATGCATCGGCGGCGGCGAGGGTACGGCCATGGCCATCGAGCTGGTCTGACCGGCACCCCCCGGCGTGCTTGAGACGGAGCCCCCATGCTGCTGACCCCCGACCAGGAGATGATTCGCGAAGCGGTACGTGCCTTCGCGCAAGAGCAGCTGTGGCCCCACGCCGCGCGCTGGGACAAGGAGCATGTCTTCCCGCACGAGGCCCATCAGGGCCTGGCGGCACTGGGCGCCTATGGTGTGTGTGTGCCCGAGGAGTTCGGTGGCGCCGGCCTGGACTATGTGAGCCTGGCCCTGGTACTGGAAGAAATTGCCGCCGGCGACGGTGGCACCAGCACCGCCATCAGCGTGAACAACTGCCCGGTGGCGGCCATCCTCATGCGCTATGGCAACGCGGCGCAGAAGAAAGCGTGGCTCACGCCCCTGGCGCGTGGCGAGATGCTGGGGGCCTTTTGCCTCACCGAGCCCCATGTGGGTAGCGACGCATCGGCCGTGCGCACCACGGCGGCTCGCCAAGGAGACGACTGGGTGATCAACGGCGTCAAGCAGTTCATCACCTCGGGAAAGAACGGCCAGGTGGCCATCGTCATCGCCGTCACCGACAAAGGCGCGGGCAAAAAAGGCATGAGCGCCTTCCTTGTGCCGACCTCGAACCCTGGCTACCAGATTGCGCGGCTCGAGGAGAAGGTGGGCCAGCACTCCAGCGACACCGCCCAGATTCGCTTCGAAGGCTGCCGCATCCCGGCCGAGAACCTGATTGGCGAAGTAGGCGAGGGTTACAAGATCGCGCTCAGCTCGCTGGAGGGTGGGCGCATCGGCATCGCCGCGCAGAGCCTGGGCATGGCGCGCAGCGCGCTCGACGTGGCGGTGCAGTACGCCAAAGAGCGCGAGAGCTTTGGCACGGCGATCTTCAACCACCAGGCCGTGGGTTTTCGCCTGGCCGATTGCGCCACCCAGCTCGAGGCGGCGCGCCAGTTGATCTGGCATGCCGCCGCCTTGCGCGATGCCGGCCGGCCCTGCCTGAAGGAGGCGGCCATGGCCAAGCTCTTCGCCTCGGAGGCGGCTGAGAAAGTGTGCAGCGCCGCCATTCAGACCTTGGGCGGCTATGGCTATGTGAGCGACTTTCCGGTGGAGCGCATCTGGCGCGACGTGCGGGTGTGCCAGATCTACGAAGGCACCTCGGACGTGCAGAAGATCATCATTCAGCGCGCGCTCTGAGCGCTATGACCGCGCAGGGTGCCGCGGGCAGCCGGCCGCGGGCCATCGGGGACAATCACCTTATGCCCGGCGTCTTGAGCGACCACGACCCTTGCCCTTGCGGCCGCCCCGATCCACGCGTGCGGCCCTTGTCTTTTGGCGCTTGCTGTGGCCGCTGGCGCGAGACGCCTGCGCCGGATGCGGAATGTCTCATGCGCTCCCGCTACAGCGCGTTCGTGCGCGGAGACACCGCGCATCTGC
>JAURKV010000178.1 GCA_030831585.1 Ramlibacter sp.
CGCCGGCCACCAGGGTCTGCATCATGCGCACGACCTCGGCCCCCTTTTCGTAGATGGTGACGGTGTAGAAGTTGTTGATTTCCAGGTACTGGTCGGGGCGCACCGGGTGGGCCATGGGGCCGGCGTCTTCGGGGAACTGGGCGGTGCGCAGCACCCGCACGTCTTCGATGCGCTTGACCGCGCGGGCCGAGGCCTCGCCGGTCAGGTCTTGGGAGAACTCCTGGTCGCGAAAGACGGTGAGTCCCTCTTTGAGCGAGAGCTGGAACCAGTCGCGGCAGGTGACGCGGTTGCCGGTCCAGTTATGAAAGTACTCATGGGCCACGACCGACTCCACCGCGGCGAAGTCGGCGTCGGTGGCCAGTTGCGGATGGGCGAACACATACTTGGTGTTGAAGATGTTCAAGCCCTTGTTCTCCATCGCTCCCATGTTGAAGTCGCTGGTGGCGACGATCATGAAGCGGTCGAGGTCCAGGGGCAGGCCAAAGCGGGCTTCGTCCCAGGCCACCGAGGCGATGAGCGAGTTCATTGCATGCTCGGTCTTGTCCAGGTCGCCCGGGCGCACATAGACCTGCAGCAGATGATCCTTGCCGCCGCGCGAGCGAATGCGTTGCTCGCGCGCCACCAGCTTGCCCGCCACCAGGGCGAACAGGTAGCTGGGCTTGCGGTGTGGGTCCACCCAGCGGGCGAAGTGGCGGCCGCCCTCCAGCGCGCCGGCGTCCACCAGGTTGCCGTTGGACAGCAGCACCGGGTAGAGCGCCTTGTCGGCGCGCAGGGTGACGCTGTAGCTGGCCATCACGTCCGGCCGGTCCAGGAAGTAGGTGATGCGGCGAAAGCCCTCGGCCTCACACTGGGTGAAGAAGGAGTCGTTGCTCACGTACAGGCCCATGAGCTTGCTGTTCTTGGCCGGCGCACAGGTGGTGAAGATCTCCAGATCGAAGGGCTCGGGGCCCTCGGGCAGGTTCTCCAGCACCAGCTGGTTGCCGTCGATCTTGAAGCTGGTGCCCTGGCCGGCCAACAGCACCCTGGCCAGATTGAGCTCCTCGCCGTCGAGGCGCAGTGCCTGCGCCGGTACGTCGGGGTTGCGCCGCACACGCATGCGATTGAGCACGCGGGTCTTGGCGGGGTCGAGGTCAAAGGTGAGGTCGACGGTGTCGATCCAGAACGCCGGCGCCTGGTAGTCGGCGCGGCGGATGAGGGTGCTTTGTCCTTCACGCATGGAGGATCTCCAGAAAGCGCTTGTCCAGCAAAGTGAGGTAGTCCGGTGCCTGGGCGATCACATGGTCGCCAGTCAGTTCGGACGCGGTATGAGAGGTGCAAATCGCCACCGCGCGCATGCCTGCGCGGCGGGCGCCCTCGATGCCGAAGGGCGCGTCTTCGAAGACGATGCAGTCCTCGGGGGGCAGTCCGAGGCGGCGCGCCGCCTCGAGGAAGAGGTCGGGCTCGGGCTTGCCGGGCAGGCCCTCGTCGCCACCCACGATGGCTTGGGGCGGCGTTTCCAGTGCCAGATGACCCATGGCGAAAGCGATGTTGGGCTTGTCGCCTGCGGTGGCCACGCCGAAGGCCAACCCGCGATCGAGCGCGGCACGCAGGAAGCGGGCGAAGCCGGCCACCTCGCGGAAGACAGGCGCGAACAGGTCGCGGTAGTCCTGCTCCTTCTGGTGCAGCAACTCGAGGGCGCGCGCGTCGCTCATTTCGCCAAGGAGCACCCGGACCGCTTCTGTGCCGGTGCGGCCGGTGGTCAGACGCAGCACCTCGGCCAGGGGCATGTTCAGGTCGTGACGCCTGCAGAAGGCGCCCCAACTGCGAGCGTGGTACGGCATGGAGTCGATCATGGTGCCATCCATGTCGAATATCAGCCCGCGGACACGGCCTGAAACAGGCGTAGGCCTGCCGAGCCCGGCCAGGCCGCCGGCGTTCCCCCCGCGCTCAGGCAGCTCACGCATCACACGCCCTGCTTGAGTGAGGCCTCGATGAAGGCGTCGAGGTCGCCGTCGAGCACCTTCTGGGTGTTGGAGATTTCGACGCTGGTGCGCAGGTCTTTGATGCGGGACTGGTCCAGCACATAACTGCGGATCTGATGGCCCCAGCCCACGTCGGTCTTGGTGTCCTCGAGCTTTTGCTGTTCTTCCATGCGCTTGCGCATTTCATGGTCGTACAGGCGAGAGCGCAGGCGCTGCCAGGCCACATCACGGTTGGAGTGCTGGCTGCGGCTGTCCTGGCACTGCACCACGATGCCGGTGGGCACGTGGGTCATGCGCACCGCGGAGTCGGTCTTGTTGATGTGCTGTCCGCCGGCGCCCGAGGCGCGGAAGGTGTCGATTCGCACATCGGCCGGGTTGATATTGATCTCGACCGAGTCGTCGATCTCGGGGTAGACGAAGACCGAGGCAAAGCTGGTGTGGCGACCGCCGGAGGAGTCGAAGGGCGACTTGCGTACCAGGCGGTGTACCCCGGTTTCGGTGCGTAGCAGGCCGTAGGCGTATTCGCCCTCGATCTTGATGGTGGCCGATTTGATACCGGCCACGTCGCCGCCGGTCTCGTCTTCCACGTTGGACTTGAAGCCCTTGCGTTCGGCGTACTTGAGGTATTGCCGCAGCAGCATACTGGCCCAGTCGCAGGCCTCGGTGCCGCCTGCGCCGGCTTGAATGTCCAGGAAGGCATTCATCGGGTCAGCCGGCTTGTCGAACATGCGCCGGAACTCGAGCTTCTCGACGATGGCACGCAGGCGGGCGGTGTCGGCCTCGATGGTGGCCAGGCCCGCCTCGTCGCCCTCGTCCTTGCTCATCTCGAAGAGCTCAAGGTTGTCGGCCAGGTCCCGGTCCAGCGTCTGGATCTGCAGCACGATGTCGTCGAGCTGCTTTTTTTCCTTGCCCAGTTCCTGGGCCTTCTTGGGGTCGTTCCACACCGCCGGGTCTTCCAGCGATGCGTTGACGGTTCTCAGGCGTTCGGCTTTGGCATCGTAGTCAAAGATACCTCCGGAGGTCCGCGGTGCGGGCCTGGAGGTCGGTCAACGTGCTGCCGATGGCATTGATTTGTTCTGCGTCCATGGAGGGGCTCGATTCGAAGGTGTTCGGTGTAGCCCCCGATTTTCGCATGCGGACCGGGCTCGCTGGGGAGCGCCCCTGGGCAGGCCCGCTCTGGCCGGTCTTGCCTCTTTGGCCCTTCGCGCCTTCGCGGCAATCGCCCGACCTCGGGCCCTCAGCGCATGCCGGCCAGACGGGCCAGGGCGGTGCGGTTGCCAATGCGCGCCGAGCGCTCCAGCCACAGCAGTGCCTCCTCCCGGTCTGGCGTACCCACGGTAGTTCCTTCGAGGTAGGCCACGCCCAGGAAGTAGCCCATTTCACCGCGACCCAGACGTACTCCCTCCGCAGTGGCCTTGCCCGAGCGGCGGATGATGGCGGGGATGTCGCCGGTGCCCTCGGCGTAGGCGCGCATCGCCGCCACCGTGTCGGCGAAGAAGCGGTCCCTCACTGCAGCCGCCGCCCGCGGGTCTGGTTGCAGCGCCAGCCACTCCTGTGCCAGTACGGGCAGAGCTTCGAAAGGTGTCATCCCGGGCCGCATCCGTGGCGAGTACCAGGCCCGCAGCAGTGCGCGGTCCAGAGGCAGCAGGCTGTCGACCTTCACCGGGAAGTAACTGAGCACCGTTTTGCCAGCCGGGTGACCGCGCACGCCCATCACATGCATGGCCTCGTGGTGGGCGCAGCGAAAGACGTCGCGCTCGCGCATTTGCACCAGGGCGCTGTCGATCTGCGTCTCGGTGCGGAAGTCCAGCGTGGTCACGCAGGGCTGGCGGTTCTCGAGCGCGGTGTTGGCGACGATTTCGATGCGCAGGTTGGGCGCAGCGGGAGCGTCTGCACGATCGGGGTCTCCAGCGCCTGCATTGGCTTCGGTGAAAGGGATGCCGGTCTCCTGGCTCACCGCCTCGAGCGCCCGCAGCAACATCTCCCGGTGCTCGGGCAGGTTGCGGCCCGACAGGCGCCAGCGCACCGGCTGCTCCCAGCGCACCAGCCGGGTGGGCGTACCGCTCTGGTGCCAGAGCGCCTCCCACAGCGTGGCCAGGCCCGCTTCGTCGGTCTGCGCGTGATCGGCTGCATGCGCCGGGGCAGCGTTGGCCAAGTCGGCGGCGAAGAGCGCCGCGACGGCGAACGCAGCGGAGACAGCGGTGCCAGATACCGCCTTGGATATCCCGCTGAAGCGGGCGGAAATTGCGCGTCGGAAGGTCAAGACAGCCACCTCGTCGAACATGCGGCGGAGCTTGGCGCAGGACGCGTCCTACATCAATATCTCCGCCGCGCCGACGCGAGGCTCAGGCCGTTTCTGCCAACAAAGTCTCAATCTCGAGGGCGACAGCCTCGGGCTGGTCGTGATGCAGCATGTGGCCAGCGTCCATCACCTTGGCGCGGCGAACGCGGGGCACTTCGTCCAAGCGCTGGTGGAATTCGGCGAGGGTGAAGTTGGCTTTCTTCCACCAGACAGACAAGCTCTCGGTACTCGACTCGACCCAGAGCACGGGGGCGGTGATGCGCCGGTACAGCTCCAGCGTTTCATCGAGCCGGGTGATGTTCGCCCTGCTCAGTTTGTGCGCCGGGTCGCCCAGGATGCGCCAGCGGCCGTCGGCGTCGGGGCGGGCCCAGTGTTGCGCCAGCCACAGGGCTTTTTGGTCTGACAGCCGCGGGTTGGTTTTCATCAGGCGTCGGGCGACGCCCTGGGCGTCGTCGTAGCGTGTCATCGTGGTCTCGCCGCGATGAAAGGCCTTGAGCTCGTCCAGCCAGGCGACGTAGCGGCCCGGCGCCTGGGACGGCCGGGTGGCGGGCATGCCAAAGCCCTCCAGGTTGCCCAGGCGGGCCACCCGCGCGGGTCGCACCCCGGCGTACAGCATGCAGACATTGCCACCCATGCTGTGGCCGACCAGGTCCACCGCCTGCTCAGGCGCGTAATGGTCAAGAAGGAACTCAAGGTCACCGAGGTAATCAGCAAAGACGTAGTGGTCAACCCCCGTCATCTCGGTGCCGCCGAAGCCGCGCAGGTCGGGGGCGATGATGAAGCGGTCCTCCCGCATTGCGTCAACCACGAACTGCCAGGAGGCCGAGACGTCCATCCAGCCATGAACCAGCACCAGCGGCGGCTGACCGGTCTTCGGCTCTCCCCACAGCCGCACCTGGTGAGATATGCCGCGCAGGCGGACGGATTCGAGGCGGGAGGGGCGGCGCGGTATGTACATCAGTTTGATCATACGGAACAGCCTCGACGCGGGCAGTCAAGCACGGGACAATCGTCTTTTACCCAGCTTTATCCCTCCCCAAAAACATGACCCTGAACCCCGTCCGCCTCGGCCGCAGCGCGCTGCAGGTTTCTCCCATTTGTCTGGGCACCATGACCTTCGGCGAGCAGGTGCCCGAGGCCCTGGCGCACTCCATTCTGGATCGGTCCCTTGAACGGGGCATCGACTTCCTCGACACCGCCGAGATGTACGCGGTGCCCGCACGCGCCGAGACCTTTGGCGCCACCGAGACGATTCTCGGCAACTGGTTCGCGAAGAATCCCGGCGCACGCGGCAAGATTGTGTTGGCCTCCAAGGTGGCGGGTCCCTCACGCGGTATGGCCTGGGTCCGCGAGGGCCAGGGCATGACCGCCGCTGACATCATGGCCTCCTGCGAGGGCTCGCTGCGCCGGCTCCAGACCGACGTGATCGACCTCTACCAGATCCATTGGCCCGAGCGCCATGTGCCCAGTTTCGGCAACATCTACTACAACCCCAGCGAGGAGCGCAGCCAGACCTCCATCCACGAGCAGCTCGAAGCCATGGACAAGCTGGTCCGTCAGGGCAAGATCCGCTACGTGGGCCTTTCCAACGAGTCACCCTATGGCGTGCATGAGTTCGTTCGGCTCGCCGAGCAGCACGCCCTGCCGCGGGTGGCCACCGTACAGAACCCGTACTGCCTGGTCAGCCGCGCGCTGGAAAACGGCCTGGACGAGACCCTGCACCGGCTGGACGTGTCTTTGCTGGCCTACTCTCCTTTGGGTTTTGGCTTGCTGACCGGCAAGTACGACGCATCCGGGCACAGCGGGCCGGCCGCACCGGCCGAGGCCCGCATCGCCAAGTACGAGTCGGTGCGCAGGCAACGCTGGGGCCGTGCCGCCGCCTTGGAAGCCGCGCGTCGCTACAACCAGCTCGCGCGTGAGCACGGTCTTACGCCCACCCAAATGGCGCTGGCTTTTTGCTACACCAAGTGGCAGGTGGCCTCCACCATCATCGGGGTGACCTCGCTGGCGCAACTCGACGAGGACATCGACGCCTGGGGCATCCGCCTCTCGCCTGAGCTTCTGGCCTCCATCAATCAGGTGCGTGCCGAGATCCGCGACCCGGCGGCCTGAGCTGTGGCCTGAACTGCGCCCGGGTTCGGGTTACAGACGGCGGTCCTATGCAGCGAGCCGCCATCATGCAATCGTCCTCCTCCTCTCTCAACCGACAGGATTTCGCCCGCACCCCGACGCAGACACCGGAGGGCACCCCACCGTCATCCCCGCGCGAAGACGGGAAGGTTCAGGTCCATACCCGTCGTCTCGCCGGCGATTTCAAGGGCCTGCCCTCTGGCGCGGCAGCTTCAGCACCCCTCGCGACGCGGGCGGTTGAGAGCACGGGGTCGTACGCGCCCGCCCCGTCGCCGATCCAAGCGGCAGTCCACATGATTGACGAGGCGCATGCACGGCTCTCGGCCCAGGTGCTGGCAAGCGGTGGCAGCAGCCATTTCGCCCGGTCTGCCGGGCGGCGCCCTGAAGCCCCCGCGCTCGACCCCGATGCCCCCGAGGTGCTCCGGAACCTGACCGTGCTGCGCGACCAGGTCCACAAGGCCCTGGATCTGGCCGAGCCGGGTGGCATCACGCGGCCGAAAGCGCGCGAGGCGCTCACCCGCCAGATACACGACCAGTCCTGTCTGCTGGACCGTGCCTTCAAGCGCTGGGACCGCGCCCTGCCCGCCGATTACCTGGCAGAGGGCGCCTTCGCTGGGCTGGGCCCCGCCTCTGGCGCTGCAGGATCGCGCCCCGCCGGCGCCCCACTGAGTTGGCTTCAGGTCCATCAGGCCAGCGAGCTGCTGGCGGCCGAGTTGCCCCGCATGCTCAAAGATCGGGCGGACTACCTGGCGCAATCCGAGGTTCACCACGCCCTGTACCTGCCCCGGATGCTCGATGCCAAGGCGCTGTTCTGGGACACTGCCGCCGCCACCCTGGACGAGCTGCTCCTCAATCGACCGATCGACACCCGCGCGGTCCGAGCCTTGCCGCCGGAGCGTGGCGCATCCCCGGCGGACCTGTCGACGCCGGTGAAGGCCACGCCCGGCTCCCTGGCAGGGCTTGCCAGCCCCACCGCCAGCGCCGCCAGCCCGACGTCCAGCGCATCCACCTCCTCCGCCTCCTCCGCCGCGAGCCTGTCCCGCGCGGCCTGGGGCACCGCCAGCCCCTCCCGGGCCAGTGTGCTGTCGGCCAGTGCCTCACCCGAACGCGCCTTGGGTGTCAGCCCCTCGCGCCTTGACCACTCCCCCGACAAGTCGGGCGCTAGCGCGCGGGCGCGCGATGGCAAGGGCGCAGCCTTGGCCCCCTACCTCACCCCTGATCTTGACCGTGACCCTGTCGCGAAGGCCGCTCGGCCGTTCGCGCATGTGAGCGGCATCTTCCGCGAGCGTGCCGGCGAGTTGCACGCCCAGGCGCGCGACCCGCAGGCAAAGCGCCTGGGCGAGCCCAGTGATGTGCTCGGGCTCGGCAAATCCGCGGGCGACCTGCCCGGCGGCGGCAAGGGCCTGGTTCGTGATGCGACCTTGCGCGGGGCTTTCCCCGAAGTGGCCCAGATGGACGAGCGTGCGTTTGCATTGGCCTGCGTCAAGCGAGCGGTACAAGATGCCCGCGAGGCGACCGGGCAGGCAGGGCCTACCGGCTCCAGCCCCTTGGCCAAAGTCAAACGCTGGTGGAGCGAGCGGACCAGCAACAAGGCGGTCGAGAAAGCCTTCGACCGCGTCTACACCCAGATGCTCAGTCGACGGCCGAACGAGGTCGTTAGCACCCGGGTGGTCGTACCGATCGAAACCCAATCCGGGATCAGCCAGGGACGGTCCGTGCGCCAGCCGCTGGTGCTCCACTGCGAACAGCGTCCTGCCATTTGGGTCTCCGACGCCCTCCACGCGGACTACGCCGCCGACGGTGTTCAGGGTGCCCATTGCCATGAGCGCACCCAGCACAAGCACGCGGTGACCTTGCACGTATCGAAGATGACCGCGGCCGACGCCCAGTGCAGCCTGACGCTCGTCCGCCATGGCGTGCTCTCCCCCAACCAGCTGACTCGCAAAGGCATCAAAAAACTCCGCGACGAAGACCTGCACCGCGTGGCCGGCGACCTGACCCGCGGCGACCACCTGAGACTCTTGAAGGACACGCGTCTGAACAGCCTGCAGGCAGAAGCGGCGGCGGGCGACCCCGCTGCGACAGCCACCCGGATTCGGGGCGAACGGCCACCCCGTGGGACACAGGCCACCCCGCCAGCGGCCGGCGCGGGTACCGCGGGTTCTGCGTCAGGGCCCCGCGCAGAGCCGGCGCGCCGAGATGAGCCACCCCTGATTGATGTCGTCCGGCGTGCGGCCAGCCTGAACCGTGCCCGAGAGGCGGCCCAGGCCGCCATGGCGGCCCTGCCGGAGGAGGAAATCATCCGACTGGTCCACCAGACCGAACGCAGCCAGGGGGCGATATCGAGAGGCCAGCGCAGCGAGCCAGTGACGGTTCGACTGACTTCAGTGTCGCTCATGACCCCCGATTTCTGGCGGACCCTTGGCAGCTACAAGGGGAACGAGCGCTCCATGTGGCGTGACCAGCGCCAGGCCTGGGACGACCTCGAAGCGCTCAAGGGGATCGACATGCCCATGCCTGCTCTTGATAACGCGGGCCAATTGCGCCGGGACGCGCAGGGGCGCCTGTTGATGGCGCGTGTGGCCGGCGATGACACACAGGCGCAGCAGGTGCGGCAGATGCAGGTGAAGTTCGAGGTAGCGGCGCTCAACGTGCCAGTCAACGAACAGGGTACGGGCGGCAAGGGGATGGAGTTTGTGCTGCGTGCGCACGCCGAAACGGATGCGGACAACCGCCGGGCGATGCAGCGCCTGCTGGGCTCAACCCCGCAGGCCTGGGCGGCCTGCGGACCTGACCAGGCACCAGCCAGGGTCGGCGGCTGGCTGGGAGACCGGCTCGTTTCCGATGGCGTTTCGGAGCGGGAGAAGACCATCCTGCGGACCCTGGCCGCGCAAATCGGAACCCTCTACGCCAGCAAAGCGCATCAGAGCGCTGGCAACGACCCGTACAAGCTCGCGACCCGCTTGATCGTGCTGGCCAGCCGCTTGGGCGGGCCCACCGCCACCCTGATCAACTGCAAGAGCGGCAAAGACCGTACTTCCGCCGCCGAGACCCAGGCGCGGCAGATGGTGATCGAGATCGCCACCACCGGGATGGTGCCGCCGCTGGACGCGCCGGCCACGGATACGCGCTCGCGCCAGCTCGGCGCCATCCATGCGTCTGGCGGCAGCACCCAGGTACAGGCACGCAACACCGGCCTCGGTGGGACCAAGCTGGGGGGTGAACCGCTCTTCAATCGATTCGGCGTCATCGGCAAAGACGCGAGGAGCACCTTCAATGGCCTGTCCAAGTACACCCATTCCTGAACCCATGGGGCGGTCGGGAGGCGCTGGCACAATCGTCAGCGATGAACTCTGCTGCCCCCCTCCTGCTGATCGCCGCCCCCGGTCTGACTGTGCTGGCCGCCTACCTGCTGGGTTCGCTGGCCTTCGCCATCATCGTGAGCCGGCTGATGGGCCTGTCCGACCCGCGCAGCTTCGGCAGCGGCAACCCCGGCGCCACCAATGTGCTGCGCTCGGGCAGCAAGGTCGCGGCGCTGGTCACTTTGCTGCTCGACGCCTGCAAGGGCTTGCTGCCGGTGCTGGCGGTTCGGCACTGGGGTGCCGCCTGGGGCCTGGGTGAGGGCGTGGTGGCCGGTGTCGCGGTGGCGGCCTTCCTCGGCCACCTCTACCCGGTGTTCTTCCGCTTTCAGGGCGGCAAGGGGGTGGCCACCTTCCTGGGCGCGGTCTTCGGTATTGATTGGGTCCTGGGCCTGGCCACCGGTGCCACCTGGCTGATCGTGGCCTACTTCTTCCGCTACTCCTCGCTGGCCTCCTTGGTGTCCGCTGCTTTTGCGCCGGTTTACTTCCTGCTCGCCAGCGGCGTGGTCTGGGTCGCGCGGCCGCCGCTGGTGGCGGCCTTGATACTCATGGGCCTGCTGCTGGTCTGGCGCCACCGCGAGAACATCAACCGCCTGGTGGCAGGCACCGAATCGCGGCTCGGCGCCAAGAAACGATGATGGAAAGCGGCACCCGCAGCCAGCCTCAGGTCTGCTCGATGATGTAGCGAGTGACCTTGGGCGGCCCATCGCCAATGTGCAGCGCCTGCCGCTGCTCGCGTAACTGGGCGTCGGTCACGTTGAATCGGTCGAATCGGCGCAGATGCTCCGTCCACGATTCGTCCAGGATCTGCTCCACATAATGCCCGGGCTCGCCCACGTCATGCAGCAGCTGCCATTCAAGCGCGCCCTGCTGCAGGCGACCGCGTCGGCTGTCTTCCATCAGCGATAGAAATTCGTCGGCCCGACTCGGGTCGATCTGGTACTCAACCCGGGTCAGCACCCGGCCCCGCCCAGGCCTCTCTGCCAGCTCGGGTGCCAAAATGACACGCGCCGGCGTGAGGTCGATCTGGTTTGGCGGCAGGGGCTTGCGCCAATGCATCAGCAAAGCCGCACTCACGGAGGTCATCGCTGCTACCGTGAGCGCCTCCTGGACATTGGTCAGGGTGGCCACCTGGCCCCAGATCGCGGCGCCGCTGGCCGCCGCACCCATCACCGCCATCTGGTAGATCGACATGCCCCGGGCCCGAACCCAGTCGGGCAGTGACAGCTGGGCGGCAACGGTGAGCGTATTGGCGACTGAAATCCAGGCGGTGCCTGCGAAGAACATGGCAGGAATAGCGACTGGCAGGCCCGGCGCATAGATCGCGGTGACCATGGCGCTGGCTTGCAGGAAGGTGCCTCCGAGCATCATGGTTTCAGGCTTCATGGCGGCGCGCAGCCGGGGCATCAGCAAGGCTGCAACGATGGCCCCGGCGCCCATGGCAGACAGCAGCACGGTGAAGGTGCCTGCGCCGCCGCCGGGCATGGCGCGGGCCACCAGAGGAAGCAGGGCCAGCAACCCAGTGGAGTGGAAAAAGAACAAGCCGATCCGAAGCAAAATGCCGCGCAGCCGAGCCGACTGGCTGACGTATTGCAGGCCCACTCGCATTGCGGTGGGCAGTCGCTCGCGGCCCAGCACATGCTCCTTGTGGACGCGGTTCCAGCTCATGATGATGAACCCCGCTATCACCGACAGCAGGGCGTTCAGCACGAAGACCCAGGCGCTGCCCGCTGCACCAATGATGGCGCCGGCCAGCAGCGGACCGATGATGCGCGAGCCATTCATCGCGATTCCATTCAGGGCCAGACCCTGTGGCATCAGGGTTCGGGGCAGTACCTCTGGGATGATCGCGGCGAACACCGGCCAGCGCATTGCCAGTCCGATGCCATTCAAGAACGTCAACGCCAGCAACAGGCCAGGCGTCATCCAGCCAGCCAGCACCACCACGCAGGTGAGGATGGCGTTACCGGCCACCCAGAACTGGGTCACCATGAAGTACCGACGGCGGTCGACGATGTCGGCCAGGGCGCCCGAGGGGAGGGCCAGCAGGAAGACGGGCAGGGTGGAGGCCGCTTGCACCAGGGCTACCCACAAGGGGGTGCTGGTCAGGGACGTCATCAGCCAGGCGGCTGCGACGTCGTTCATCCACATCGTGGTGTTGGCGGTGAGCCAGGTGAGCCAGAGCAGCCGGAACACCGGTACGCGCAGGGGGCCCAGGGCAGAGGTCTCCTCGGTAGCAGGGGCCGCGGAAGGGCTCGATGGCGGGGAGGGAGGCGAGTTGGTCAGGGGCGGGCCTTGCTGGGCGGAATCGTGGCGGAGTGGCGGTGTCGACTGGCTGGTTTTTCCCCAGGCCCGTTTTAGTCGCGGAAGTTGTTGAATGAAAGCGGCAGGTCGGCGATGTCCTTACGAATCAGGGCCATGGCGGCCTGCAGGTCGTCGCGCTTGGCCCCCGTGACGCGCACTGCGTCGCCTTGGATGGCGGCCTGCACCTTGAGCTTGCTGTCCTTGATCAGGCGCTGGATTTTCTTGGACGCCTCGGATTCGATGCCGCTGCGCACCTTGATCACCTGCTTGACCTTGTCTCCGCCGATTTTTTGCGCATCGCCCTTGTCCAGGAAGCGGACGTCGACATTGCGCTTGGCCAGCTTGGCGGTGAGGATGTCCTCCACCTGCTGCAGTTGGAACTCGGCATCGCCGAACAGGGTGATTTCCTTGTCCTTGAGCTCCAGGGCAGCTGAAGTGCCCTTGAAGTCGAAGCGGGTGCCGATTTCCTTGGCCGCATTCTCGACGGCGTTCTTCACTTCGACCAGATTGGGTTCGCAGACGGTGTCGAAAGAGGGCATGGTGTCTCCGGGGCTGATGCACGGGGGCCGGGTGGCGCGGGGCGCGGCCGGCCGGGGGTCGGATGCGACAATTCTCCCATGATCGTCGAGCACCAGGTCCCGCTGCAGCCGCACAACAGCTTCGGCATCGTCGCCCGGGCCCGCGAACTGCTGCGGGTGCGCTCGGAGGAGGACCTTCTGGCCCTGCTGGCCGACCCCGACCGGGCCGCTGGTCCGAAGTTCGTGCTCGGTGGGGGCAGCAACATCGTGCTGACCGGTGACGTCAAGGCCCTGGTGCTCAAGGTCGAAATCCCCGGTATGCGGGTGGTGGAAGACGGCCCTCGGGCGGTCATCGTCGAGGCTGGCGCCGGCGTCAACTGGCATGCCTTGGTCACCTGGACCCTGGATCAGGGCCTGCCGGGGCTGGAGAACCTTGCCCTGATCCCCGGCAGCGTGGGCGCAGCCCCGGTGCAGAACGTGGGCGCTTACGGGGTGGAACTGCAAGACCGCTTCGAATCGCTCGATGCCATGCACCTGGCCACCGGGCAGGTATTTACGCTCAATGCCGCCCAATGCGCCTTTGGCTACCGCGATTCGGTGTTCAAGCATGTTCCTGCCAAGGAAGGGGACTTCGGCCTGGCGGGTCAGGCCCTGATCCTGCGCGTGCGCTTTCGCCTGCCCAAGCCCTGGAAGCCCGAACTTTCTTACCTGGACCTTCAGCGCAAGGCGGCCGAGACCGGCATCGCCGCACCCAGCGCGCGCCAGATCTACGACTGGGTCTGCGCCATCCGCCGCGCCAAACTGCCCGACCCGGCGGTGATCGGCAATGCCGGCAGCTTTTTCAAAAATCCCACGGTCACGCAAGACCAGTGCGCAGACATCATTGCCCGCGAGCCGAACATCGTTCACTACCCCATGCCCGACGGCACGGTGAAGCTCGCCGCCGGCTGGCTGATCGACGCCTGCGGCTGGAAGGGCAAGTCGGTGGGCCAGGCCGGGGTCTACGAGAAGCAGGCCCTGGTGCTGGTGAACCGGGGCGGTGCCACCGGCGGAGAAGTGGTCACTTTGGCGCGGGCCATCCAGACCAGTGTGTACGAGCGCTTTGGCATCCGGCTCGAGCCTGAGCCTGTGGTGGTGTGAGGCCTGCGCTTCAGATCTTGTGCTTGTGAGTCTCGCGGTCGGCCCGTCGCAGGGCCGCGGCTCCGTGGATGCCCCGCTCGTCGGAATGCCGCCGGCGAAGGTCGTCGCTGCTGGCGGCGTTGGCGTTCTTCTGGCGGTAACGGTCCCAGGCGGTCTTGGCCAGACCGGAGCCCAAAGCCAAGAAGAAAAATTTGCGCAGCATGGACATGGCAGCCCCTCGTGAATCAATTTGTGCTGTCAATAATTTCGCCGCGGCTTCCTCCTGCTGCCAGCAGTGTTGAGCGCGCCTGCGCGTCAGCGGTTGCCCATGCCTATGGCCGTGGCTGTGGTTGTGGCTGCGCCCGTGCCTTTCACTGCCGCTGGCCTCAAAAGAGAAAAGCCCGCCGAGGCGGGCTTTTCCTGGGAGCGACTTGTTTGCCGCAGACCTCGCTTACTTCCCGCCGGTCAGGCGCAGGAGGTGGTGCTCGTCACCGGCCGACAGCAGGCCGGCGCCAGCATAGACGCCCAGCTTGTCTCGCGTATCGGTGATGTCCAGATTGCGCATCGTCAGTTGGCCAATGCGGTCGCGAGGGGAGAACATGGACTCGCCCTTTTCCATTGTGAGACGTTCGGGCTTGTAGGTCAGGTTGGCCGACTCGGTGTTGAGCAGGCTGTAGTCGTTGCCGCGGCGCAGCTCCAGGGTGACGGTGCCGGTGACGGCACGGGCCACCCAGCGCTGGGCGGTTTCGCGCAGCATCAGGGCCTGCGGGTCGAACCAGCGGCCCTGATAGAGCAGGCGGCCGAGGCGGCGGCCGTTGTCGCGGTACTGCTCGATGGTGTCCTCGTTATGGATGCCGGTGACCAGGCGCTCGTAGGCGATGTGCAGCAGCGCCATGCCCGGGGCTTCATAGATGCCGCGGCTCTTGGCCTCGATGATGCGGTTCTCGATCTGGTCGCGCATGCCCAGGCCGTGGCGGCCACCGATGCGGTTGGCGTCCAGAATGAGCTCCACCGGGTCGGCGTACTCGCGGCCGTTGAGGGCCACCGGCACGCCTTCTTCGAAGCGCACCGACACCTCC
>JAURKV010000179.1 GCA_030831585.1 Ramlibacter sp.
AAAACGAGATGTAAAAACCCCGGTCCAGTGCCGCCCTGGCAACCTCGGCGGTCTCGGTAAAGCAGTGGAAAACGCCGCCCACCGCACCGGCCGACCCGTCCTCGCCCTCTTCGTCCAGGATGGCCAGGGTGTCTGCCGAGGCCTGCCGGGTGTGAATCACCAGCGGCTTGCCCGATTGCCGGGCGGCGCGGATATGGGTGCGAAAGCGCTCACGCTGCCACTCCATGTCGGCAATGTCGCGGCCGCCCTTGCGCTCAGCCATCTGGTAGTAGTCAAGCCCCGTCTCACCGATGGCCACCACCCGAGGGAGTGCCGCCAACTCAACCAGCTCGGCCAGACCGGGTTCACGCACGCCCTCGTTGTCCGGGTGCACACCCACCGTGCACCAGAAGTTGTCGTACTGGCGGGCCAGTGAATGGACGGACTCGAAGTCCTCCATCGTGGTGCAAATGCACAGGGCGCGGTCGACGGCTGCCTCGGCCATGGCCTCTCGGATGCGGGCCAGGTCGGTCGCAAGTTCGGGAAAATTCAGGTGGCAGTGGGAGTCGACGTACATGGGCAAAGTCCGATGCGGGCACCACAGCGGGATTCAGGGTGCCCGGTCAAGCCACATTCTCCCTGATGCTGCTCCCACAAGCACCAAAGAGGGCGATCGCAATCGTGAAGGGTCGGTCGCGCGGGGTTGTTCGGGAGGGCCCTGTAGCTTGCTGCGCCAAGCGACTGGACAAAAGCCGAAATCAGAGGGTCTGCGTCGGGCGTTCCGACGCCAGCTGGGAGCCCAGAATCTCTTCGATCTTGAGCTTCAGGAGGCGGGACTTTTCGTCACCCGGAAAGCGCACGCCCACGCCCTGTGTGCGGTTGGCCGATGCCCTGGCCGGCGTGATCCAGGCCACCTTGCCGGCTACGGGGTAACGCTGCGGATCATCCGGGAGGGAGAGCAGCACATAGACGTCGTCGCCGAGGCGGTACTCGCGTGCGGTGGGTATGAAGACACCACCTTCGTCGAACAATGGAATGTAGGCGGCGTAAAGCGCGGCCTTTTCCTTGATGGCCAGCTGGATGACGCTGGGCCGGGGGGTCGCGGGGGTGAGGGGAGGGATCATGTGGCGGCTCGCCCGGAGTGTAGGGCGGTACGCGCCCGGCTCACAAGTGCCTCAAGCATCAGGCCAGCGTTGAAGGGATGCTCTGCCGTGCGTAATTGCCCGGCGAGCTCACGCCACCAGGCCGCCAGCTGGTGCAGCGGCGCCGCCGGCGGCAGGTCACTGGCCTCAAAGAAACGGGGTTGCCCGCCGGCTGATTGCGCCAGCAGGTCATGACAGAGCTTTTGCATCGCATCGATGGCTTCGGCGGGCGACCAGTCGGCCAGGGCGCTCGCGTCGCCGCGGGCCACCGCCTTGGGCAGCAAGCGCCAGCGCTTGGCGTCGCGGCCCGCACGGGCGGCGCGAAGCGCGTCCTCGGGCCGGCTGCCACTGGCGCGCAGCAGCACCTGGGCATCGGCGGCGGACAGGCCATGGCCCTCCAGCCAAGCGAGGGCCTCGCCCTCCTCCGGCCAGGCCAGGGTGTGTCCCTGGCAGCGGCTGCGAATGGTGGGCAGCAACTGGTGCGCCGCCTCGGTGGCCAGCACAAAACGCACATCGCCCACCGGCTCCTCCAGCGTCTTGAGCAGGGCGTTGGCGGTGACATGGTTCATCCGCTCGGCGGGGTAGACCAGCACCACCTTGCCCCTGCCGCGCCCACTGGTGCGCTGGGCGAATTCGAGCGAATCGCGCAGCGCCTCGACCCGGATTTCTTTACTGGGCTTGCGCTTCTTGTCGTCGATATCGGCCTGGGCTTTTTCGGACAGTGGCCAGCGCAGCTCGAGCATGTCGACCTCAGGCATGAGCACGCACAGGTCGCCGTGGGTGTGAACATCAATCGCGTGGCAACTCGGACACTGGCCGCAGGGGCCCTGCGCAGTGGGGGCTTCGCACAACCAGGCGCGCGCCAGCGCTAGAGCCAGCTCGAACTGCCCCATGCCCGAGGGGCCCTGCAACAAAAAGGCATGGCCTGGCCTCGCGGCCAGCGCTTGAAACTGGCGCCCAATCCAGGGCGCCAGCGCGGTTGGAGTGTTGGCCGGTGAAGCTCGCTCGCTCATGCTTTGATTGTGGGGGCTTGCCGTCCCTGGCAAAAGTACTTTCCCTGCACAGATAGGCTCACACGAAGGCTCAGAGCCAACCGCGGTCGGAGGCAGCGGCGCGCACCGCCTCCCAGACCGCCTCGCGGCTACGGGCAGCGTCGATACGGGCAAAGCGCGCGGGCGCTTCGCGCACGCGGCGCAGGTAGCCCTCTTGAACCTGCTGAAAAAAGGCCGCGGGCTGGGACTCGAACTTGTCTGGCACGCGAGCGCCAGCCAGGCGACGGGCGGCCTCGGTCGGGTCGAGCTCAAACAGCCAGGTGAGATCGGGCTGGCGCAAGCCGCCATCCCCGCCCCTGCCCTGCACCATGGCCTCGAGTTGCTGCAGGACCTGCCATTCAAAGCCGCGGCCACCACCCTGGTAGGCGAAGGTGGCGTCGGTGAAGCGGTCGCACAGCACCACCTGGCCGAGGGCCAGAGCAGGCTCGATCACCTGCACCAAATGCTCGCGCCGGGCGGCGAACATCAGCAGCGCCTCGGTAAGCGGATCCATCGGGTCGTTGAGGGCCAGGGTGCGCAGCTTTTCGCCGAGCGGCGTACCGCCGGGCTCGCGGGTGGTGAGGACCTGCCGGCCAGCAGCAGCAAAGGCCTCGGCCAGCGCCCGGATGTGGGTGGACTTGCCTGCGCCGTCAATGCCCTCGAAGGTCAGGAACAGGCCTTGGGGCATGAGTGTGGATGGGTCCGTCATTTGATCGCGATCGCCCTTCGTGCTCATTGTCCGCGCTGGAACTTGTTGACCGCACGGTTGTGGTCGTCCAGGTTCTCGCTGAACTGGCTGCTGCCGTCACCACGGGCCACGAAATAGAAGGCCTTGCTCTGCGCCGGCTGCACCGCCGCCAGCAGCGCCGCTTTGCCGGGCATGGCAATCGGCGTTGGCGGCAAGCCGTTGCGGGTGTAGGTGTTCCAGGGGGTATCCGTGCGCAAGTCGGCGCGGCGCAGGTTGCCGTCAAAGGCCGCGCCCATGCCGTAAATGACGGTGGGGTCGGTCTGCAGCGGCATACCGATGCGGAGACGGTTATGGAAGACAGCGGAGATCAGCGGTCGGTCACTGGCGCGGCCGGTTTCCTTTTCGACAATGCTGGCCAGGGTGAGCGCGTCTTCGGGGGTGCGCAGCACCGAGTCCGGCTGACGCTGGCTCCAGGCCTGTGCGAGGTGACGGTCCATCGCCCGCAGGGCCCGGTCCATCAGGTGCAGGTCGCTCGAGCCCTTGCCATAGGTGTAGGTGTCGGGGAAAAAGCGGCCCTCAGGAGCGAGGCCCGGGCGGCCCAGCTTTTCCATCAGGGCTTCGTCGCTGAGGCCTGCACTGTCGGGGCGCAGGTCTTTTTCTTTGGCCAGGGCGGCGCGGAACTGCCGAAAGCTCCAGCCCTCGATCAGGCTCACCACGCCCTGGGCTTGGTCGCCCCGGGCCAGCTTGGCCAGCAGGGTACGCGGAGTAACGCCAGGCTCGAGTTCATAGCTCCCCGCCTTGATCAGGCGTGACTGCCCCGACAGGCGGAACCACCAAAAGAGCAGGGTCGGTGAGACCTCGGCACCGGCGGCCTGAACGGCCTGGGCGACTTCTCTGGGCCTGGTACCGGGCTCGATGGACAGGTCGACCAACGGGGTTTTGAGCGGGATGGGACTTAGCAGCCACCAAGCGCTGGTGCCGCCAGCGAGCAGGACGACCAGCAGGGAAAGCCAGAGCAGTCGGAAAAGTAGGCGCCGCACGAATGCAAAAAAAGGGGGGGAAGGCCGCAGGGATGTGAGCACCGCCCCGGCGAGGGGCAGGGTTATGAGCATGATAATTCAGCGATGACCGCCCCCTCCCCCACCGCCTCCAACAACGCTCTCGCTACGGCCGCGGCCTCCGCCATTCCCGAAGCCCTGGCCTCCCCCGCCTCTGCGGTCGCCCTGCTCGAGGGCGTAGCCACCCTGCCCCACCTGGGCGTGATCCGCGCCCAAGGCGAAGAGGCAGCAAAGTTCCTTCAGGGCCAATTGACCCAGGACTTCATGCTCATTCCCGAGGGCCATGCGCGTTTTGCCGGCTACTGCTCGCCCAAGGGCCGGCTGCTGGCCAGCTTTGTCGGGGTGCGCCTGGCACCCGACGACTTTGCGCTGGTGGTTTCGGCCGACATCCTGGCGCCGACCCTGAAGCGCCTCTCGATGTTCGTTTTGCGAGCCAAGGTCAGGTTGAGCGATGCCACGGCGGCTTTCGAATTGCGCGGGCTGGCCGGCGAGGCGGCACGCTCGGCGTTGAGGGTGGCGGCTCCTGCGATGCCCGAGCCCTGGACCGACCGGGTGGAGGAGCAAGCCCATGCGGTCGCCCTGTATCCGGCCGATGGCGTCCCGCGCGCGCTGTGGTTGGCGCCAGCCGGAACCATGCCCCCCGAGGCGGCGACGGTATCCGAAGCTGCCTGGCTATGGTCCGAGGTGCGCAGCGGCGTGGCCACCATCACGGCACCGGTGGTCGAGGCTTTCGTTCCCCAGATGCTCAATTACGAATCGGTGGGCGGGGTGAACTTCAAGAAGGGTTGCTACCCCGGGCAGGAGGTGGTGGCGCGCAGCCAGTTCAGGGGGCAGATCAAGCGGCGGGCCTACCTGGCCCAGTCCGAGGCGCCGCTTTTCGCCGGGCAGGAAGTTTTCATCCCCGGCGACGACCAACCCTGTGGCGTCCTTGTCCAGGCGTCAACCTGGGCGCCCCGGTCCGGTCTGGCGGGAGGCATCGTGTCCTTGAGTGCCCAAGCTGTGACCGAAGGAGCGTCGTTCCTGGTGACCGGCGCCCCCATCTCAGTTCATCTGGCTCCCTATGAATTGCTGTTGGACATTTGAAGAGCCCATCGGCTCCCGGCACACACACGAAACTCCAGGATAGAACCAACAATTTGCTGACGTTACTGATGGGCTCCACTCCCTGGAGTCTGAGGCATGAGCCACAACATCGGAAGCGCGATTTCTCGTTTGGCGGCTAATTGGGGGCTTAGAGGCGGGGCCCAAAGCACTGCCACTGCCGGCGCATCGTCGGACTCCAGTCCAGCCCGCTCAGCAAAACAGGGGCCGGCCACAGGCCAGCCAGTTGCAACGCGCCCGGCCATCGAGACTCCGATGCCGGCCCCGCTTCTTCGAGGTCGAAACTGTCGTGATTTGACTGGTAGCGGACAGTCCAAAAGATTGTCCGCGCAAGCAGCCATGGGCCAGTTTCAGGCGCATGCGCGACACCAAAGCCAGGGGCGCGTCCTGAGAGATCTGGCCCGATCCGTCTGTGTTTCGTTGGGTGGCAGAAAGATGTCCGACGCAAACGTGGCCTGGGCGTTGCGTGAGGCAGCCACGCACCAGGCTCGGATGGTCGGCGGGGCCGTTTTTTCCGATGGGACAGCGGACGCTGCTGCCGTCACCAACTTCCTCACGGTGCTGATTGATGTCAAGGCCGACAAAACCACGGGGCGTCTTTCGCTAGAAGATGTCGCAGGTATCCATCTGGCTATCGTCAAAGAGGTCAAGGATCCAGATCTCAGGAAAAGGTGCCTCAACTTGTTGAGTGATCAGGGCGGGTGGAAACAACCTGGCTCGAGTTCGCCTGCGAAGAGCCGCCTCACTTTGGAGGTCGAGCAATACATTCGGAACAGCGATCAGTGGCCCCGCACTGCCATGGACAGGCTGGATTCTGTGGCTTTGATGCAGGGAGGCACCATCACGCGGGAAGACCAAGCCCTGGCACTCAAGACGCTGAGTGATCACCACGCTAACGAGGCCAAGTTTGGTGGTCCTGAACGAGCGGAAAAAGCTGCAGAGAAAACAAAAGCGGTGCTCTCGGTCATGCTCAAAGCACTGGTACCTCCGGGAAGGCCGCCAGATGTCACACTGGCCAGCACACGAGAACTTGACACCCTCGTGCGCGAATTGATCAATGACCCACAACTCGCATCTGATTGCTGCGCCATCATCGCCAAGCGAGCTTCTTGGGCAGAACCTGCGTCCGCGCCACTGACGGCAGCGCCACCGTCGACTGCGGTTGCCCCACGAGGAACCGCATCCGACATAGCCCCGCTGCCCCCGCCGCCGCCACGGGAGCCCGGTACCCTGTTGCCGACAGCAGGTCAATCGCTGGAATTGCAGGAGGCGCCTCCCCCGCCCGAAGACCCTTTGGACAAGTTCCCAGATCCGCCAAGCGAAGAATCGGCTTTGCCACCTGCGTCATTGCCGCGCCAAGACGGCTGGCAGGGGCCCGCCTGGAACAACAGCCTCCCGAGCGGGCGGCCCGGGCCAAAGTAGGCCTCTAGCCGAGGCGGCGCTTCATGGCGACGTGAGGGATGCCCACCTCGTCAAACGGCTCCCCCACAGGCAAAAAACCTTCGCGTGCATAGAAAGCCTGCGCCGTACGCTGCGCGTGCAGCGCCACCTCGGCGTCACCCCGCTCGCGCGCCCGTGCCATGAGCTCCTGCAGTAGCAGCCGGCCTACCCCGGTGCCTCGCAGCACCTCATGCACCGCCATCCTCCCAATCTTGCTCACGCCGCCTTCAGCGGGGAGCAGCCTCCCCGTGCCCACCGCCATCCCCAACCGGTTGAAGGCCACCGCATGCACGCACACGGCATCGGCGTCGTCCCATTCCTCTTCGACGGGGATCTTCTGCTCGCCGACAAAGACCCGCAGGCGGATCTCGCGGGCGTCTGCGCCGAGTTCGTCCCAGCTCCCGGTTCGCACGGTCACCATTTCCTCGCCCCGCTCATAGCCCTCGATACAGTCACGCAAGGCCTGTGGCACCGGCTTGGAGGTTTGCGTGGCCGGGTCGGCAAAGACATAGAGCAAATCGACCGTCACCAGCAGCTGCTCGCCACGGAAGATGCCGCACTCAAAAACCATCGAGCTGTTGCCGATGCGGGCGCAGCGCATGCCGATGTCCAGCCGGTCGTCCATCTTGGCGGACGCGTGGTACTCGACGGTGGCCTTTTTGACATACAGGTCGCCCCCCAGGTGGTGCATCGCCTCCTCATAGGGCAGCGCCAGCGCCCGCCAGTAGTCGGCCACCGCCGTGTCCGCGTACATCAGGTAGTGGGCGTTGAAGACGATTTTTTGCATGTCCACCTCGGCCCAGCGCACGCGCAGGCGGTGGAAGAAGCGGAAGGCGTCGCGGCTCAGGGCTGGAGGCTTCGCCTGGGATTGGGATTGGGATTGAGATGGGGATTGGGCTTGGCTCATGGTGTCAGGGCTGTAGGGCGCGGCGCAGGGCGGCGGCCGCATCGGAGTGGAACTGGCGGGCCTCGGGGATAAGCCGGCCCATTTTGATGAACTCGTGCACGACGCCTCGGTAGATCTCAAGATCGACCGGCACGCCGGCCATGCGCAGCTTGTCGGCGTAGGCCAGGCCCTCGTCGACCAGCGGGTCGCACTCGGCCAGGGCCAGCCAGGCTGGGGCTACGCCCTCGACGTCGGGCGCTAAAAGCGGGGCAAATCGCCAGTCTTCCCGGTCCTCGCGCGGGAGGTAGTGGGAGAAGAACCAGTCGATCATGGTCTCGTCGAGCAGCACCCCTTCGCGGTAGTGGGTGCGCGAGGGAAAGTCGGCGTGGGCGGTAGTGCCGGGGTAAATCAGGAGCTGCAGTGCCAGGCGCAGGCCCACGTCCCGCGCCATCAGGGCGCAAACCGCAGCCAGGGTGCCGCCGGCGCTGTCGCCGCCCACGGCAAGGCGGGACGGGTCCAGACCCAGGGTAGCGCCTTGCGCGTGCAGCCATTGCAGGCCGTCCCAGGCGTCGTCTACAGCGGTGGGAAATGTGTGCTCGGGGGCGAGGCGGTAGTCGAGGGAGACCACGGCGCAGCCTGAGAGGCGCGCCAGCTCTCGGCACATAGTGTCATGGGTGGCGATGCTGCCGATGGCGAAACCGCCGCCATGCAGAAAAAGAAGCACGGGGCGGCCGGATGTGGTGCCGGATGTGGCGCCAGATGTCGTACCTGATGCGCTGTCTGGCGCGTGACCTCGGGCGGCCAACCTGGCCACGCCATCGCCCACCGGTATCCGTGCCGGCGCCGCATCGTCATACAGCCTGGCGGCCATGGCGTGCCCGTCTCGGGCGGGGATGTGAAAGTCTTCGACCCGAGCCACGCGGGGCTTGGGAATCTCCAGGAACTCGGCCACCAGCTCGTAGGCGGCGCGGGCCTCGACTACCGTCATGTGGTGCATGGGCGGGAGCTTGGCGCGGGCGCGCCGCTCGAGCACGGAGCGCATGGCCGGAGTCAGTCGCGTAGGAGGCATGGTCAGCTTGAAAACTATGGCATCGTAGCGTCCGAAGCGCACACGCCTCCAGGCTCGGGGGCAGCCACCCAATCACTGGAACTACCTCGCCATGGCCTTCATCAATTACGTCACCCAGATCCAGTTCGAATTTGGCGCCATTGCGCTCCTCAAGCAGGAGTGCGAGCGGGTGGGTATGACCCGCCCCCTCATCGTGACCGACGCCGGCGTTCGGGCGGCGGGGGTGCTGCAAAAAGCCCTGGACGCCCTGCCCGGCGTGTCGTTTGCGGTGTTTGACCAGACCCCCTCCAACCCCACCGAGGCCTCGGTGCGCGCGGCCTGCGCGGTGTACCGGCAGCACGCGTGTGACGGGCTGATCGCGGTGGGTGGCGGATCGGCGATCGACTGCGCCAAGGGGGTGGCCATTGCCGCCACCCATGAAGGGCCGCTCACCCACTACGCCACCATCCTGGGCGGCTCGCCGCGCATCACCGAACGGGTGGCCCCCTTGATCGCAGTGCCCACCACCAGCGGCACTGGCAGCGAGGTGGCGCGCGGTGCCATCCTGATCGTCGACGACGGCCGCAAGCTGGGCTTTCACAACTGGCTGCTGGTGCCGCGCGCGGCCATCTGCGACCCCGAGCTGACCTTGGGACTGCCGCCCAAACTCACCGCCGCCACCGGCATGGATGCCATTGCCCACTGCATGGAAACCTTCATGGCGCCGGCCTTCAACCCGCCGGCCGACGGCATCGCGCTCGACGGTCTCGAACGGGGCTGGGCGCACATCGAGCGCGCCACACGCGACGGCAGCGACCGTGAGGCGCGCCTGAACCTCATGAGCGCGTCGATGCAGGGTGCCATGGCTTTTCAAAAGGGCCTGGGGGCGGTGCACTCGCTCTCGCACAGCCTGGGGGGCGTCGACCCGCGCCTGCACCATGGAACGCTCAACGCGATGTTTCTGCCTGCGGTGATTCGCTTCAACGCCGAGGCCGACTCCATTCAAAAGGAAAAGCGCCTGGAGCGCATGGCGCATGCAATGGGCCTAGCCTCGGCCGGCGACATCCCCGAGGCTATTCGTGACCTGAACGCCCGCCTGGGCCTGCCTAAGGGCCTGGCCGAGATGGGCGTGACCCGGGACCTGTTCCCCAAGATCATCGAGGGCGCGTTGGCCGACCACTGCCACAAGACCAACCCGCGCATCGCGACGCCCGAAGAATACGAGGCGATCCTAGCCGAGTCGCTCTGAGGCAGGGCAGGCGCCTCGGCCGGCATGAAGGGGTAGCAGTATCCGATCTGGAGATGGGCCGAGGCTGGTCTGGGCTAGCGCCTGCAATGGCGGCTGACCGTTTAGACAGGAGCGCGTCAAGCGGCGGCGCGGCGGTGGGGTTTTGATCACGGCCTTTCCGTCATCTAACCCTCCACTGAGATCCTCCTAGACCATGCACGGCCAGACTCCCCCACGAACAACCACGACCCGGCTCGTTAACGTCAGAGCCGCCGAGGCCACCAGAGCCGCAGCCGCAGCCATCGAGCGCGGAGCTCCCGGTGCCGACGTCATGGGGCCAGCGCAACCAGCGGCAGCCGCTGTGCACCCTCCTCCCCAGCCCATCCCTCAGCCTGAGCGCGACGCCGAGCCCGGCTGCCTCCGGTCCCTGTTTTCCTGCTGCCTGCCCCGTCTGCCGCGCCCCATTGCCTCCGCTGCCGCCGCCTCCGCCCGGGTCGCTCCCGCTCCGCCGCCGGCCGGAACTGCCGGGGCTCGTCCTCTGCGCCTACGCGTAGTGGAGTCGGGGTCAGCCCCGGAGGCCGTCACCCGTGAAGTGACACGCCTCGTCCGTGCGCACCGCTTCCAAGACGCAGGCCAGGTCTTCGCCGACGCAGCCCTGGGACCGAGATCCACGCCCGAGCAGTGCTGCGCGCTGATGCATTGGCTTAGCGACATATGGGCGCACGAAGGCGAATTCGGCCAGATGTTTTGGCGGGAGCCCAAGACTCAGGAGCGCATGCTTGCGGCCTTCGGCCGTGCGGGTGCCCAGGTCCTCTCGGAAGGCGGGCGATCTGGCTCTGCCCACCTGGAGGCTGTCGCCAGGTTCGCGACCGCGTATGCGCGCTCGGATTTCCCAAGGTTGGCCGCGCTCGATGGGTCCGACTGCGGCAATCAACGCGGTTTCGATCTCTGGGCACGCCGCAGTGCCGAATCCGTACTCAGCTGGTGGATCGGCAGCCTGATGGTCCAACTGCCTAGGCAGGGTTACCGCATGGACCTGAAAGCCGGCCCGTCGGAGCAAATCCCTCGGCACCCCATCAGGTCGAGCGAGCCCGGTCAACTACCGCCCCTCTGGCCTCCGGAAAGTGAGATCGATCGCTTTGGTGGGCGCATCGCTCACAGGCCTGCACACCCTCCATTGATCGCCATGCTGCAACACGAGGGCGGCCCATCCCTTCCGGCCGCCATGCTTTGTTTGTGGGCAGGCTCCTTTGGTCGGGACGGTCGGGAAGTGCCTGGACCGATCGAACCGGATTACCTCAATCAAGGCGTCGAGTGGAATTTTCTGGACCAAGCCGCATTCCTGGCCCGAGTGGCCGAAGGCCTTTTGAGGGGCAGGATGCCGCGCCAGCCCCTGCAAACGGTGGTCTTCTGCCTAGCCTCCGGCCTGTACAACAGCCAAAGCAGCGGCTGCGAACTGTCGGGCCTTGAGCGCGGGATGCGGACGATCCTCCGGCATGCGTTCCCAGACTCGCAGACCTTGCATTTCGATGCACCGAACGTTCTGACGCAGCGAGTGGGCTTGGCGGGCCTTCCGCCAGATGTCGGGCCCTACGCCGTCCTGGCAGGACACGAGACGACCGAAAACAAGCAAGACCGGGTCACGTTCTGGTTCAAGGAGGCCATCGGCCGGCTCACGCCAGAGGTATTCGCCGACCAGCGGCAGCGTCTGGTCAAAATGCTGGTGCAGCGCGAATCTGGGGCCCGAGCGGCGATCGCCCCCTCTCCCGTGCGACCGGGCCCCGAGTCCAAAGCCTCGGCCGCGGCGCATTCGGCGCACTCCGCGCGTTCGGTCAGCGCGGCCGCCTCCCTGGACGAAGAGGTGGCCGACGACGCCCTGATCGACCGGCACACCGCCCTGCCGATGCTGTACGCCAGCTACAGCGAAACCCTCAAAACCTTACTCCACATGGTCGAGTCCTCGGAAAGACGCGCAGGTCCTGCGGCTCCCAGAAGGCCAGAACGGCACCTGCTGCGCGCCCTGGCCACGCCCACCCTGCGACGCCACGCCGACATCGTGGAACAAGAGCAAGCCTGGCTGGGCACCTGGCGCCAAGACCAGCATGCGGCGGCACTGGGAGCCAACCTCATCGGATTTACCTTGGGCCAGTTGGAGACCCAACTGAATGAAGCCTTGGGTAGACCCGCGGCCCCTGGCCCTGGCCCTGGCCCTGCCCCAGCCGGCGCGCCAGCCATCGCCGCCCGCGCGGCGCCTTCCCGATCGACTGGCCTGTCGGCCGAGGCGAAGTCGAGCCCGTCGGTGCGCAGTCCGTCCCCACGCGAATCAGGCGCCGAACTCGCGTCGATACCGAGTGGCAGGATTCGCGCCAAACCCGTACCCGACCATGGGCTCACGAGCCGCGCACCCGCAGCAAGCCCTTGGCCAGGCGCTGGCCAGGGGCCTCAATCCATCGATAACCCTGCACCGCCAGCAGGCAGGTAATCAGTACGGCGCCCAGCGTCACTCCCATTCCGAGCAGAGCGGACGCCTGGGCGGCCGCCTGCGCACCAGGCCAGATGAACCAGGCCAGGCCGAAGTAGACGAGGGGGTGGATCAGGTACACCCCGTAGGTGAGACGCCCCAGGAGGTCGGCACCAGCCAAGGCCGACGGGGACTCCACCCGCAACTGGCCGCTGACCCAAACGGTACCCACGCAGGCGAGCGGCAGCAGCAACCCGCGCCATCCAACCAATTCGGCACCGGCGACGGATGTGCTGGCCATCACCAGCAGCAGGCCCAGGGCGCACCAGGCCAGAACGCCGGCAGCGAGTGGCAGCGCACGGCCCCCCTGCTCCCGCCGAAGCTGGCCGATCAGGCAGCCCGCGAAAAACCAGGCGCCAAAGCCAGGCACCTGGTGATAGGCCACGCCGGCGGTCACCAACCCCTCCTGGCCCACCGTCGACAGCACCCAGCCGGCCTGCAGCACAACCAGCGCCGCCAGCGTGACCCAGCGGCCGGCGCGCGTGCGTGCCGCCTGCATCAGGAAGGGAAAGGCCAGATAAAAAACGAACTCGATGCCGAGGGACCAGCCGCCCACCGCGAGGGCCCAGACGGCAGGGTCATAGACGCCAAAAGCGAAGCTGGCATTCAGCGCGAGGCGAAAAGGAATCTCGGAGGCCCAGTAGCCGTTGCGCGCCGCGAGCATCGCCAAGAAAACGAGGCAAGCCACGAGGTACAGCGGCGCGAGGCGAAACCACCGCGTGACCAGGAAGCGCCAGGCGCCCCTCCAGGTGGCCACGCGGTCGGCGTCGTACACATAGGCCATGCTCGCGCCCGAGAGCAGGAAGAACAGGTAGACACCGTAGGTGCCCAGAGGCGAGAGGTGGGCGATGTCCTGCCACGCGAGCAGGTGGTAAGACATGACGGTGAGCGCGCAGAGTCCGCGCAGCAGGTCCCAGCCAAGCACGCGCTCGCGGGAGCTCGCAGAGACCGGGATGCCAGCTGCAGGAGTGCGCGCGGGTTCAGCCCCTGGCAGTGGCCTCACAAGGCCTCCACCCGGGACGGGTCCGGCTTGGCCAACCAGGCTTCGAACTCCTCCGACAGCTGGCGAGACGCATCGACCGCCCGGGTCCACACATCGACGCGCGCCGCGAGGTCCTGGCCGTAACGGGTGAAGTCGGTGCGATCGGGCAGCTTGCCGTTGGGGAGTGTGGCGACCCAGGCCGGGTCCGGGGCCAGCACCAGCATGTTGTCCAGGAAAGCGCTGGATCGGTGCCGCCAGGGCAGGCCTTTGTCCAGCCAGCCGGGTACGACGGCTTTCTGAAAATGCGGGTAAAGCACCAAGCCGCCCTGCCCGGGCCCCTCGGAGGGCGGTGGCAGGTAGTTCATGTGCAGGTGGTAGTCGGTGAGGCCACCGTCCCAATAAGCGCCGGGCGGCGCGCCGGGGATGTCGTTCACCGCCCGCATGAAAAAAGGAACGGCGCAGCTGGCTTGCACCACGGCATGGAAGTTCTCCTCGGTCAGAGGCAGTTGGCGGGTGCGAAAGTCTTGCGTGGCAAAGGGCAGCGGGCCCGCAGCCGCCTGGCTGGCGCCGCTCGAGAACACCATCCGCTCCAGCCAGCCACCGAGAGCCGGGCGGTGGACGGCATTGGCCAGAAAGGCGCTGGCAAAGCCCAAGGGGGTTGCCAGTGGGTGCTCCCGGCGCAGCAGTTGGCGACCGCGCGAGACCACCACATGCAGCCGGTAGCGCGGATGCGCGAGGATCTCGCCCAAGCGACCCTCGTAGAAAGCGCGCAAGCCCTGTGCAAAGCCCTCGGAAATTTGGTCGGCCGTCGGCATCTTGCGGCCCGGCGGCGGCTCCTGGTGCTGGCGGATGTAGTCATGCGAGAGCCGGCCGAAGGCCGCCACGGGGTCGCCCAGGCAGGCGGTCGCCATGCGCCAAGCGCCAATGGAAGCGGCCACCAGATGCACCTCATGCTGCGACTTCAGCAGCCAGCGGCCAAAAATGAATTCATCGAGCGGGCCGAGGATCAGGCCCTTGGGGCCGCCGGCTGCGCCGGGCACCACGCCGATGTCGGCCGCCTGCAGTCCGTGGCGCGCGATATGGCGCCGTGCAGCGGGGCCGGCGTAGAGGCGGAGGGCGCGGGTCTGCGTCATGCTGGGGGCTTGGGGTACGGCGTGATCGGCGGAGGCAGCGACAGCAGTGTCGGCGACGAATGTGGCGTTGGCGGTGCGAAGGCTACCGCCTATTTCCGCAGCCCCTGCAGCTTGGCAAATGCCCCGGCCATCGCCGAATCGAGCTTTTGCGGGGCCGGCGCGCGCTGGCCGCGAGCGGCGTGCTCGTAGCGGTTGTCACTGCTCCGGCCTGCACCGCCACCGCCACCCGCACCGGCACCCTCGCGGCGCCCCCCACCCTGCCCTTGCGGCACTCCGAGCTTCATGGTCAGGCTGATGCGCTTGCGCACCGGGTCGACCTCGAGCACTCGCACCTTGACGATATCGCCAGTCTTGACCACCTCGCGCGCGTCGTTGACGAACTTGTGCGAGAGCTGGCTCACATGCACCAAGCCGTCCTGGTGCACACCCAGATCGATGAAGGCGCCAAACTGCGCCACGTTGCTCACTGTGCCTTCGAGCTCCATGCCCTCGCGCAGGTCGGCAATGTCTTCCACGCCGTCGTTGAAGCGGGCCACCTTGAAGTCGGGGCGCGGGTCGCGGCCGGGCTTTTCGAGCTCGGCGAGGATGTCGCGCACGGTGATGACGCCAAACTGCTCGTTGGCGAACAGCTCGGGGCGCAGGGCTTTGAGCATCTCGGCGCGGCCCATCACCTCCTGCACCGGCCGGGCCAAGGTGCCGAGCATTTTCTCGACCACCGGGTAGGTCTCGGGGTGCACGCCGGTCATGTCCAGCGGGTTGTCGCCGCCGCGAATGCGCAGAAAGCCAGCGCTTTGTTCGAAGGTCTTGGGGCCCAGGCCCGACACCTCCAAAAGCTGCTGGCGGCTTTTGAAGGCACCATGGCTTTCGCGCCAGCGAACTACCGACTTGGCCACGGTGGCAGACAGCCCCGAGACGCGCGAGAGCAGCGGCACCGAGGCGGTGTTGAGGTCGACGCCGACGCTGTTGACGCAGTCTTCCACCACCGCGCCCAGCTGGCGTGCAAGTTCAGCCTGGTTCACATCGTGCTGGTACTGGCCGACGCCGATGGACTTGGGGTCGATCTTCACCAGTTCGGCCAGCGGGTCCTGCAGGCGCCGGGCGATGCTGGCCGCACCGCGCAGGCTCACATCGACATCGGGCATTTCCTGCGAGGCAAATTCGCTGGCCGAATACACCGAGGCCCCAGCCTCGGACACCACCACCTTTTGCAGGCCAGCAAAGCGCTCGGCCTCCGGCCCGGTGAGGGTGGCCAGGCGCTTGATCAAATCGGCGGCGAGCTTGTCAGTCTCGCGGCTGGCGGTGCCGTTGCCAATCGCAATCAAATTGACGCCATGCTTCTCGCACAGCTTGGCCAGGGTGTGGAGCGCCCCTTCCCAGTCGCGGCGCGGCTCGTGCGGGAACACGGTGCTGGTGTCGACCAGCTTGCCGGTGGCGTCGACCACGGCCACTTTCACGCCGGTGCGAATGCCAGGGTCCAGGCCCATGACCACCCGTGGGCCGGCGGGCGCCGCCAGCAGGAGGTCGCGCAGGTTGTCGCCGAAGACCTTGATGGCCACTTTCTCGGCGTCTTCACGAAGCCGGGTGAAGAGGTCGCGCTCGGTCGACAGGGACAGCTTGACCCGCCAGGTCCAGGTGACGCACTTGCGAATCAAATCGTCGGCGGCCCGCTTGGCGTGGCTCCAGCCCAGGTGCAGGGCAATGCGGCCTTCGGCGATCGAGGGGTGGCCGGGCTCGGGCTCGATGGGCAGCACCAGCTTGGCGTCCAGGATTTCGAGTTGACGGCCGCGAAACACCGCCAGCGCGCGGTGCGAGGGCACGCGGCCCATCGGCTCGTCGTAATCAAAATAATCACGAAACTTGGCGACGTCGGGGTGGTTCTCGTCCTTGCCGGTGGCCAGCTTCGATTTGAGCAGGCCCTCAGTCCACAGCCATTCGCGCAGGGACTGCACCAGGGTCGGGTCTTCGGCCCAGCGCTCGGAGAGGATGTCGCGCACCCCGTCCAGCACCGCAGGTACGGTGGTGAAGTCTTCGCCGCCCTCGCCTTTCTCGGCTTTCACGAAGGGCTGCGCCTCCCCCTGCGGGTCCCGCGTGGGGTCGGCAAAGAGCAAATCGGCCAGCGGTTCGAGCCCCGCCTCGCGGGCGATCTGCCCTTTGGTGCGGCGCTTCGGTTTATAGGGCAGGTACAGGTCTTCGAGCTCCTGCTTGGTCGGCGCGGCCTCGATGGCGGCCTGCAACTCGGGGGTGAGCTTGCCTTGCTCGCGGATGCTGGCCAGCACGGTGTCGCGCCGGTCTTGCAGCTCGCGCAGGTAGGACAGGCGAGCCTCAAGCTCGCGCAGCTGAATGTCGTCAAGGCCCCCGGTGGCCTCCTTGCGATAACGGGCGATGAAGGGGACGGTGGAGCCTTGGTCGAGCAGATCGACGGCGGTGCGCACCTGCTCTTCACGGACTTTGATCTCGGCGGCAATTTGCCGAACGATGCGTTGCATGCGCGGGGACTCTTTCGCGGGGGCGCAGGCGGGTGCCTGCAGTGGGAAACGGACAAGTTTGCCATAGGGGCCCGCCCTCCTGACCCTGATGGCGCCGGCCCTCCCGAGGTCGGTGACGCCAGGCGTCCGCGACCGCTGGCGCAGCCATGTCGGGGACAGGGGTGCGGGGCGGGTGACTACATGGCGCGGGGTCGGTGCGGCGGAACAATTGTCGCCCTTCACACCCGCTTCACAGGAGCCGGCCATGCGCTTGCGTACCGTTTTCCTCGTCCTTGCCGTCGTCGTGGTGGGCGCTCTGGCGCTGTTGAATGCGACCGAGATCACCCGCCAGGTACCGGTGAACCTCCTCTGGGCTCAGGTGGAGGCGCCGCTGGGCCTGTGGCTGCTCGGTTTACTGGCGGCGGCTGTGGCCATCAGCCTCAGCGCCGGCGCCAAGCTGCGCGGCCACCACCGACACCGGGAGCAGGAACTGTCGCAAGGGATGCAGGCCCAGCGCGATTTGACCCAGCGCGTCGAGGCCTCGCACTTCAGCGAGCTACGCCAGACCCTGGACAACCTGCTGCGCGATACCCGCCAGCGGGACGCCAAGCTTGGTGAGTCAGTCGAGCAGGCCCTGGTGCGGCATCAGCGGGAGACGCGCACCCAGCTCGAGGGGCTGCATCGGGCGATGGGTAGCCGCCTGGGCGAGATGGAGGCGCGGCTGGAGGCCCGGCTCGACGGAATTGCACCCAGCCGCAGCGGCTGGACGAGTAGCGGGCCAGCGGCGGCGGCAACCCAGGGGACGGGCGAGTCGGCCGCCTGGGCTGAGCCAGTGACGGCGCCCGAGGTCAGCCCGGCCCTGAGTGGCGGGCCGGCCCCTCGTTTCTAGCCCGGTCGTTCAGACCGGGCGCAGCACATAGCCGATACGCGGGAAATGCACATGGACCCGGCCCACGCGGGGGTCGGTGCGGCCCAGGGTGTAGTGGGTCCGGGTGGCCGCCAGCAACTCGCCCTCGGTCGTCTCCTGGCCGAAAGATTCGGGCGCAATCGTGACCCGGCTGCCCAGGGGAATGCCGTGGTCATCTTGAAAGGAGCTGTTCACGAGGAAGTTCTCCTTCGGCCCCAAGGGCTCGCTGCGCTCGGCCACGGTGAGCGCGTCTTCGGCCGACAGCACCTCGCTGCGGCCGTGGCCCAGCGCTGCCATTCGGTCCATCCACTCGCCCACCGCCGGCGTGGCGTCAAAGATACCCGCCAGAGCCGGCGCGCGGTCACGGGTGAACCACAGCGGGTGGTAGGCAGCGAGGTCGGAGATGCAGGGCTCTGCGCCGAAGAGAAAGTCGTGTTCCTCGACCATGCTGGCGATGCGCCGCAAGTAGGAGCGGTAAGCACTCGTACCGTCGGCAGGCCGCAGCAGGGTCATGTTGGTGCGCATGGCCTTGCGGTCGGCGGCAAAAGCCTGCAGGGTTTGCGGGCTGGCACCCGCCATCACCTGGGCCAGTCCGGCCGGCTGGAAGCTGTAGGCCATGGCGGCCCAAAACAGCGGCCCGTCGGCCCATTGCGCGAACACGCGGGACACGCCGCGCAGGTGCGGCGGGTACAGCGTGGGTTCGGGCTTCAAGTGCTCGAGCACATCGCAGATGAGGGCCGTGTCGCAGTAGATGTCGGCGCCGATCTGCAGGATGGGCGTGCGCCGGTAGCCGCCGGTGAGCGCCAGAACCTCGGGCTTGGGCATGACGGCCGGCACATGCACCGAGCGCCAGGCCATCTGCTTGAGACCGAAGGCCACCCGCAGCTTTTCGGAGAAGGGCGAGATCAGGTAGTGGTGCAGGATCGGCAGGGTGCTCATGGCGATGCTCCTGGGGCTGTCAAGGCGGGTGGGGGTGGGAGGCTCTGGACCACGCAGGTTCAGACCAGCTTGACCAACTGCTTGCCGAAATTGCGGCCCTTGAGCAGGCCGAGGAAGGCCTCGGGCGCGGAGGCGAGGCCCTGGGCCAGCGTCTCACGCGGGCGCAGCTTGCCGGTGCCCACCAGTTGCCCGAGCTCCTGCAGGGCCTGGGGCCAGACTTCCATGTGCTCGCTCACGATGAAGCCCTCGACCCGCAGACGGTTCGACAGGATCAGCTGCGGGTACTGCAGCGGGATCGGCTCGCCGTTGTAGCCGGCGATCATGCCGCAGACCGCGATGCGGGCGAAGGCATTGGTGCGCAGCATCACTGCGTCCAGGCACATGCCGCCCACGTTCTCGAAGTAGCCGTCGACGCCGTCCGGGCAGGCCTGCTTGACCGCCTTGGAAAGCGACAGAGCGTCCTTGTGCTCGCGGTAGTCGATGCAGGCGTCAAAGCCGAGTTCCTCGGTGACGTAGCGGCATTTGTCGGGCCCGCCAGCGATGCCGACAGCGCGCGCGCCGCGGGTCTTGGCCAGGGTGCCCACTGCGCTGCCGACCGCGCCGCTGGCTGCGCTCACCACCACGGTCTGGCCCGGTTGGGGGTCGATGATCTTGACCAAGCCGTACCAGGCGGTGACACCGGGCATACCGACCGCGCCCAGGTAGTGCGAGAGCGGGACATGGGTGGTGTCCACCTTGCGCAGCGCGCCCGGTTGGCCGGCGTCGACCACGCTGTATTCCTGCCAACCGCCCATACCTACGACCTTGTCACCGGCCGTGAACTTGGGGTGGCGGCTCTCGGCCACCTCACCGACGGTGCCGCCGATCATCACCTCGCCCAAGGGCTGGGGCGCAGCGTAGCTTTTGCCGGCGTTCATGCGGCCACGCATATAGGGGTCGAGGCTGAGGTAGTGGTGGCGCACCAGCACCTGGCCGTCCTGCAAGGCCGGCGTGTCGGCGCTGACCAGGCGGAAGTTGGCGGCGGTGGCTTCGCCCTCGGGGCGGTTGTCGAGGAGGACTTGATGGTTTTGCGGCATGAGCGTCTCTGGTGTGGTGTGTGCGTTGGGGCAGTATCGGTATCGGTTCAGGTCCGGGCTGGGGTCCGGGCTCAGGTCTCTGGCAACTTTGGTGCCGACCCGGCAGCGCGGGCATTTCGGCGCTCAGCGCGGGCCTGGTCGGGAAGACGCTCCACGTAGCGGAAGGTACCAGTGGCATGGGCACAGATACGGTTCTGGAGGTCGTACAGCGTGGCTTCGGCGAAGGCCATCGTCGCCGTTCGATGCAAAAGACGGCCCTCGCAGCGCAGCGGTCCGGCTGCCGCGCGCATGAAGCTGGTCTTGAGGTCGATGGTGACCACCGCCTGCGGGTTCGTCGGGCTGCGGCAGGCGCGGCCCAGAGCCACGTCCATCAGGGTCATGATCACCCCACCGTGGGTGACCGACAGGCTGTTGAGGTGATGGGCCTGCGGATCCAGCTCGACCGAGGACTCGCCCTCCTCCCAGCGCATGAGGAGAATGCCCATTTCCTCGACAAAGGGCACTGGGGGCAGCAGGGGCAGGGGTTGGCGCATGGGGTGGCAGGAGATCGGTGCGAGTCGGGCCAGAAGCTTTTTGAAAAATGAGGTGGCGCGTGGCAGGCGTGGTTGGCGGCAGGGCCGCTGAACCCAGGTGACTATTGTTGCCGCAAGCCGGGTGGGCTAGGCGTTACCTGCGCGACATCGCGCTCAATACACCTGCAAGACCCGGCGCGCGTCCAATGCGCCATCAGGGTCTGTCGCGTGTTCAAGGCGCCGACATGGCCGGGCGCGTGCGCCGCCTCTGCCGCCTGCAGGCCAGGCGCAGCCACAGTTCGCGCAGCCCCATGCAAAGCCCCCACAGGACCAGAAAACCGAACACGATGTCGCTCAGGTAGTGGCCTCCGGCGGCGATCCGGGCCAGGCCGATGCTGGTGCCCGCCAAGGCACCGATGGCCCACCAACGCCAGCGCGTGCGCCGGCTTCCCATCAAACCGACCGCCATGAACATGAAGCCCCCGGCCGCGTGACCGCTGACGAAGGAGCAGTTGCGCGGGCAAAGGCTGGACGGTTGCAGAGGGGGCTGGAAGGGATGGACGCCGCCAAACTGCTCGGTGAGCGCGGGGCGCGGCCGGCCCCAGTTGTCCTTGAGAACGTTGTGCACCAGCAGTCCAACGCCCAGCGCCGCCACCAGCGAGAGGGCGATCGCCCGTCGCACCCAGTGGCGCGGCAGCAGTCTGGGCCGAATCAGGCCCACGCCCACGGCCAGCAGGGCCAGCAGCACCAGCGCCCGGGCGAGCGTAGGACTCCACTCGTAGAGCACCCAAACCCAGAGCCAGCCGCGTCCCGCAAAGGCTTGCTGCACGTAGAACTGTCCGCTGGCCCACAGGTCGAGGCCCGGCCAGGTCTCGAACACCGCCACGGCCAGCGCCAGGGCGCAGGCAAAGGCCAAGCGCTCCTGTTGCCGGGTGCGCCAAACGGTCACGGCGCGGGCCCCAGCAGCACCAGGCCCCGCTCCTCAAACAGCACCGGCCGCTGGCTGTCGGCGCCCGTCATGCGGTCGCGACGGGTCAGGGCCATCTCGCCCGGCGCCGGGTCGCGGCGGGGCGCCTCCTGCCCAAGGGCAACTGCGAAGCTGGGTTGGTGAATCCGGTACTGGACGACAGTGGCTGCCGGCAAGCCCGCCGCCCGCCTCGCGCCTTGCGCGTCAGCTGCAGCCGCGGCGGCGCGCTGCACCGGGCCCTGCAGGGCCTCGCCCCACCATGGCACGGCCCAGCTGGCGATGAAACCGGCCAGCACCAGCGCGGCACCGGCCAAGCCCAGTTTGGCCGCCTCTCCTCCGTACAGCGGTAGCTCGGCCAAAGGATTGCCATCGGGACCTGTGGCACCCCCAGGGCGCCCGGCACTCAGGACCAGGCGCCCAATCCGAAGCCCGACAGGCATGAAAACGAGCACGAACATCAGGCCCATGACCAGCAGAGGCAGGCCCGGCTGCGGAGCCGGACTGCCCGCCAGCAGCGCTTTGTAGAAGGGGTCTCGCAGGCCCCCCGCAGAAGCCTGCGCCTGCCAGGGCAGCCAGGCCATGAAGACCGTCCAGGTCAGGACAAACACCCAGGTCACGGTGCGCAGCCGAGGGCCGCTCTGGGCCAGCTCGCGCGCCATCAACAGCAAGAACGGCGCAAAGCCATAAAGCACGTAATGCGGCAGCTTGGTGCCCGAGAGCGAGAAGAAAACCAGCACGAAACCGCCCCACCCCAGCAGGTAGCGCGGCAGGGGCTCCCGCCAGGCGCGACGGGCCCGCGCCGCCACCAGCGCCAGCAGCGGCAACCAAGGCATGGCAAGCAGGGGCAGCGCGGCCAGGTAGTACAGCAGCGACCCGCCATGCCCTTCCATCGGACCGGAGAAACGCTGCAGGTTGTGCCGCAGCAAAAAGCCGTCGACGAAGGCCATGCCGTGGCGCTGCAAGGCATAGGCGTACCAGGGGACCGCAATCGCCAACAACAGGCACCAGCCCCACCCGTCCAGCGCCGCCTGGCGCAGCCGGTCCCAGCGCCGGCTGGAGAGCACCCACACGAGAAAGGCCGCGCCGGGCACCAGGGCCGCGACCGGTCCCTTGACCAGCAGGCCCAGCCCCACCCAGGCATAGGCCCGGCGCAAAGGAGCCTTGTGACCAGACTCGATGAAGCGCCACAGGTCCAGACCGGCCAGCACCAGAAGCAAATTGAGCAGCGCGTCCGCCGTGGCCGCGCGGAAGATGGCCATCAGCCCAAACGAGGTGACCGCCATCACCCCGGCCAAGGCGCCCGCCTGTCGCCCCCAGCGCGCCGCAGCAAAAGATGCCAGCGCCAGGGCCAGCACCCAGCCGCTCAGAGCCGAGGGCAGGCGAAAGGCAAAGGGTCCGGCGCCAAAGACGGTGACGCTGGCCGCTTGCAGCCAGTAGACCCCGATGGGTTTGTCGAAGCGGTCCTCGCCGTTGAGCGTGGTGTGGCCCCAGTCGCCGCTGACCACCATCTCCCGGGTGGCTTCAGAGAAGGCGCCCTCGTCAACATCGAACAAGGGTGTCGCCGCCAGCCCCAAGAGCAGAGGCACCAAGAGCAGCGCGGCGTACCACCACTGCGGCCAGCGCTCCCGGGCGCCGCCATCACCCACCGGTGCCGCGTCAGACATGCCAGCCGCGGTCGGGTTCGGGCGTCTCCTCGCCGCGCAGCCGGTAGGGCCGGGCATGGTCGCCGCTGAAATAAACTCGCATCAAAAGCTCGGCCAACACGCCGGTGGTGAGCAACTGCAAACCGCCCATGACCAGAAAAAAGCCGAGGGTGAGCAAGGGCCGGGTGCCGATGGAGCCCCCCAGCAACTTGACCACCCCCAGGTAGGTGAGCATCAGCAGGCCCACCGCGCCCACGCCCAGACCCAGCCCACCAAAGAAATGCCCGGGCCGACTGCCAAAGCGCAGGAAGAAGTGCACCGCCAGCAAGTCGACCATGACCCGGAAGGTGCGCGAGATGCCGTACTTGGACACACCCGCCTGGCGTGCATAGTGCCGGACAGGCTCCTCGGCCATGCGGGAAGGACTGGTCACCGTGGCCAGCCACGCCGGAATGAAGCGGTGCATTTCGCCATAGAGGCGCACCTGCCGCAGCACGTCGCCGCGGAACACCTTGAGGCTGCAGCCCAGGTCCTGGAAGTTCAGACCGCTCACCTTGCGGATCAGGCGGTTGGCGATCATCGAGGGCAGGCGCCGCAGCAGAAAGCCGTCCTGCCTGCGCTGGCGCCAGCCGGCGACCAGGTCGAGGTCTTCCCGCAGCAGGCGGGCTACCATGCGGGGAATATCGCGCGGGTCGTTTTGCAGGTCACCGTCCATGGTGACGATGACTTCACCCCGGGCGGCATCAATGCCGGCCTGCATGGCGGCGGTCTGCTTGAAGTTGCGTGCCAGTTGCAGCACCCGCACATGCGGACCCACCACCCGGGCGTGTGCCGCCAAGGCACGACCGGTGCCGTCGGTGCTGCCGTCGTCGACGACGATCAGCTCCCAGGGAAAGGGATAGTCCGCCAGCGCCGCCTGCACCGCGTTGACCATCGGCGCGGCGTTCTCGACCTCGTTGTACATGGGGACGACGACCGAGACCCGGTGGGCAGGCAGGGCATCAGCCGCTGGAAGCGACAGGGCCGCCTCTTCCGAGACGGCTGCAACAGGTGAAGGGGTGGTTGCAAGCGGTGCCGGGGCTACGGCAACAGGGTCCGGGGCTGGCGCAAGAGGCGCCGGCGCTGGCGCCGACGGCAGCAGTTCGTCGTCGGGAAACAGAGTAGGTTCGGCGCGGGGGGTCAGAGGGCTCATCCCCCCTATTGTCGCCGGGCGGCGGAGTCCCCTGCCGCATCAGGACCGGATCCGGCGGACGGCGGGATGGCCGCCTGGGCCAGGGCCGCTGCGGCCAGCGCCAGGCACAGGCTGAAAGCGTGGACAGCCAGCGCTGCGGCCACCAGTTCAGGCGCCCGGTCCACTGGCAGCCGGGCGGCCAGCCAGACGCCGGCCTCGTAAGCGCCCAGGCCGGCAGGCGGTTGCAGCGGCTGCACGCCGCCCAGCTCACCGCCCAGGCCAGCACGGAGGGCCGTCTCCAGCGGCAGGCCGGCGAGCGCGCCGATGAGGCCGCCATTGGCGATGATCTTGAGGCTCCAGAGCGCGACGCTGGCGCCCGTGCCGCGCCACAGCTCCCGCAGCAGGACGCGGCGCTCGGCCCCTTCGGTCGCCAGTCCGGACTTGCGGGCCAGCCAGGGCCACAGCGGCGGCAAGGCATTCGCCGCCAACAGCATCAGCGCCAGCAGCGCCAGCAGCCGCCCGGCAAGACTCCAGGGCATCAGCAAGAGGAGCGCGGCGGCGCACAGCACCAGCAGGTCTTGCAGCCGCCAGCGCAACAGGCTGGCCGCAGCCGCCGCCCAGCCCACGCCCCACTGGCGCATGACCATCCACAGGTAGGCGCCCTCCCCTGCACGCAAAGGAATGAGCAACA
>JAURKV010000180.1 GCA_030831585.1 Ramlibacter sp.
GAATTGGCATCACTTTCCCAGCCCGGAATGAGCGCGCCTGACACGCTGGCACGCGGCCACAGGCTTGTCTCGGAGGGCGGGGCCTCCCCCAGTCGGTTGACGCCCATAAGAAAGCCGCGGAGGTCGGTAAAGAGATAGGACAGGTTGGGCATTGAGAGCGACGCGGGAGGAGGCTGGTGGCCTGGTCAGTCGGAGGTTCAACACGGTGGCCATTGGTGATGTGGCCGACGCGGAATTTGCCAGCACCTGGCAGATTCAAAGTCTGTTTTGACTGACACGACAAACTGTCCCGCAGGTGATGTACCGGGTCACAGCTCAGGCGCTATCCTGCGCACACGCAGTCAACCCCCTCCTTTTCATGAACGACCTCTTCTCGCTTCAGGGCCGCGTAGCCCTCATCACCGGCGGCTCGCGCGGCATCGGCCAAATGATCGCGCGCGGCTTTTTGCAGCAAGGCGCCCGCGTCTACATCAGTTCGCGCAAGGCGGCCGACTGTGAGGCCACCGCCCAGGCCTTGTCTGCCTTTGGCACCTGCGTCGCCCTGCCAGCTGACGTCTCTGGGGTCGAGGCTGTGCGCGCCCTGGCCGCGGAGATCGGCCGTCGCGAGGGCCAGCTGGACATTTTGGTGAACAACGCCGGCGCCGCCTGGGGCGAAGCCTTCGAGACCTTCCCCGAAAAGGGCTGGGACAAGGTGATGGACGTCAATGTGAAGGCGCCCTTCTTCCTGACACAGGCCCTGCATCCGCTACTCAAGGCTGCGGCCGCCAAGCAGCCGGCCAAGGTGATCAACATCGCCTCCATCGACGGCGTATCGGTCAACCCATGGGAGACCTATTCCTATGCCGCGAGCAAGGCCGGGCTCATCCACCTGACCCGCCGCATGGCGCTGCGTCTGGCCGAGGACAACATTGTCTGCAGCGCCATCGCACCCGGTGCCTTTCCCTCGGAGATGAACAAGGAAGCACGCGACCACGGCGCGGAGGTTGCCAGTCGCATCCCCATCGGCCGCGTGGGCCGCGACGAAGACATGGCCGGCGCGGCCATCTACCTGGCCTCGCGGGCGGGTGACTATGTGGTGGGCGAAACGCTGGTGGTGGACGGTGGCGTGACGCATGCCCGCGGTGGGGCTTGACCCGCCGCCCTTCGGATCAATGCGGGGCTTGCCCCGCCTCCATCAAAGCGTGTAGTTCTGCGGCCCCCGGCTGGCGATCTTGACCGCACCGACCTGATTGCCCAGCGCCGCACAGCGGGCCAGTGACCATCCCTGCTCCAGCCCGAACAACAGCGCGCCGCGCCAGGCATCGCCGCAGCCGGTGGGGTCGACCACCGCGGAGGCCTTGACCGGCGGCACCAGGGTCTTTTCGCCATCGATCCAGACCTCGCAACCTTCGCCGCCAAGGGTCACGACCAAACCCTGCACCCGCCGCGAGATGGCGGCGCTGTCCAGGCCCGTGCGATCGGACAGCATCTTGCCCTCGTAGTCGTTCACGGTGACCCAGGTGGATTGGTCGATGAAGTTCGCCAGTTCCTTGCCGTCGAACATGGGCAGGCCCTGGCCCGGGTCGAAGACGAAGGGGATGTCGGCGGCCTTGAACTGTTCGGCGTGCTGGAGCATGGCGTCGCGGCCATCGGGCGAGATGATGCCCAGCTTGATGTCGGGGCGCGCCTCGATGCGAGTGACATGCGCCTGCATCATCGCGCCGGGATGAAAGGCGGTGATCTGGTTGTTGTCCAGGTCGGTCATGATCATCGCCTGGGCGGTGTAGGTGTCGGTCACCTTGCGTACGAACTCGGCGCTGATGCCCAGCTGCTTCATCCGCGCCAGGTAGTCGTCGCCGTCATTGCCCACGGTGGCCATGGGCAAGGGCTTGCCTCCGAGCAACTTGAGCGCATAGGCGATGTTGCCCGCGCAGCCACCGAAGTCGCGCCGCAGGGTGGGCACCAAAAAGGACACGTTCAGGATGTGAAGCTGCTCGGGCAGGATCTGCTGCGCGAAGCGGCCCTCGAAGTTCATGATGGTGTCGAAGGCGAGTGATCCACAGATGACGGCGGCCATGAGTTCTTTCTTGCCGGTGCGCGGCGGGGAGGGTCAGGGATAGAAGGCCAACAGCCGGTAGCCGGTCACGGTACCAGCGGCTGCAGGGGCGACAGTGAGGGTGACGGCGCTGGCCCATTCGGCGGCCGCGGGCAAGGCCGCGGGGGCGTCTGGGCCCAGTTCGGCGGGCTGCAACACCCGGCGAATGACCGCTTGGTCCTGGGTGTCGGTGAGCGTGAGCTCCAGCGCCGGCAAGGCAACAGGCATCGACGCGGCATTGGCCAGTGTGAACTGCAAGCGGAAGGCGTCGGGCTGCAGACGCGAGAAGGCCGAGGCTTCGATGGTGATGGACTCGATGCGCTGCGGCGGGCCGATCCGGCATTGCAGGGGCTGGCACAGCGCCGACAAGAGCGGCGTGAGCACGGGCAGGCGTTGGGCCAGCTCGTCGCGGTGCTCATAGGCCACCTGGCCACCGAGGGCAAGAGCCAGGACCACGGACAGAACCGCGAGGCCGGCGCGGACTGCCGGCTTGCGCCAGAAGGCATGGCGGCGGGCCCGGCGCATGAAGGAGACCTTGTCGAGCACTTCGAGACTGTCATCCCGAGGGGTCGTGCCGGCGCCATTGCCTGGGGCTAAATCGGCAGGGCCCGAAGGCGGGGCACTCAGCGCGGCAACAGGCCTAGCAACAGGTCCGGTATCCGGTGCGGTACCCGGCGTGTCGGCCCAGGTGGGCTCACGCATCTCGGTGGCCGCAGCCTCCCGATCGAAAGGCGGGTCGGCAGAGAGCACAGGCTCGGCTGGGGACCCGTCCACAGCCTGGGCGGTCTCTTCCTTGTGCGGCGTGTTGTCGACGGGCGGCACGCCAGGCAGCGCGGTCTCCGGCGCTTCGAGCGCCACCAGGATCTCGGAGGCCTCCGGTAACTCTGGCACCTCTGGCACCTCTGGCACCTCTGGTACCTCGGGCATCATGGCCGCCTCGGTTGCCTCCCGAGCCTCTGGCGCATTCGCCACCTGGGCAGCCTCTCCCGCCACAGCGGGCTCGACCACCTCGCTGACCACAGGGACCTGGGGGGAAAGCGTCGCCCGGGCGTCAAACAGCTCGCTGCAACGACCGCAACGAACCCAGCCTTCCGATACTTTGAGCTGGTCGGGCACCACCCGAAACACGGTCGCGCAGGCAGGGCATCGGGTGGTCAGGCTCATACCGCATTGATTTTAGTGAGCGGACGCAGGCGGACCCCGGCTCCGGGTCGAGGCTCCGTCACCGGTTCAGGGCCGGCGACCGGTCATCAGGATCCAGCCGTCCATGCGGTCAGACACCGCCAGGGCCAGATAGGGCGCGTACGCCGCCTGGAGTTCTTCAGCCTGGCGCTCCAGGATGCCGGCCAGCACCAGGTGGCCGCCAGGCTTCACATGTGCGCAGAGCAGGGGCGCCAGCACCTTGAGCGGCGTGGCCAGGATGTTGGCCAGCACCGTGTCGTACTCGCCGCGGGCCGCATCCGGCAGGCCGGCACGCAGGGACACGGCATTGGCCTGGGCGTTGTCCTGTGTGGCCCGAACTGCCGCAGGGTCGATGTCGACCGCGTCGATCTCACCCGCGCCGAAGCGCGCCGCGCCAATGGCCAGGATGCCGGAGCCGCAGCCGTAGTCGAGCACCCGCTGGCCAGCAACCGGGTGGGTGGCGGTCCAGCGCAAGCACATGCGGGTGGTGGGGTGGGTGCCTGTGCCGAAGGCCAGGCCCGGGTCGAGCCGGATCACCTGGCGCGCCTGCGCGGGCGGCTCGTGCCAGGTGGGCACGATCCAGAACTCGGGGGTGATCTCCACCGGGTCGAATTGCGACTGGGTGAGGCGCACCCAGTCCTGTTCAGGCAAGGCGGCCACCTCGAGCAAGGTGCAGCCGGCAAAAAAATCCTGCAGGGGCAGTAACGTAGCGGCCTCGCGGGCGACGGCCTCGTCCGGAAACAGCGCAATCACACGGGAGCGCTGCCAGCCCTCTTTGGGCGGCGGCATGCCGGGCTCCCCGAACAAGGCTTGCTCAGCCTCAGTGTGGGCGTCCGCGTCCTCCACCGACACGCTCAGCGCATCCAGCGCGTCGAGTGCCTCGGCGAGGATGTCGACCCGGTCTTCCGGGCACAGCAAGCGCAGTTCGTACAAGGCGGCAGCTTTCGGCAATGGCGTTCAGCGCTTGTGCTGGGCCATCCACTCCTCCAGGTAGTGGATGTTGGTGCCGCCAGCCATGAACTTGGCGTCGACCATCAACTCGCGGTGCAGCGGAATATTGGTCAGGATGCCCTCGACCACCGTCTCGAGCAAGGCGGTGCGCATGCGCGCCATTGCCTGCTCCCGGGTGTCCCCGTGGGTGATGATCTTGCCGACCATGCTGTCGTAGTTGGGCGGCACGAAGTAGTTGTTGTAGACGTGAGAGTCGACGCGCACGCCCGGCCCGCCCGGCGCATGCCACAAGGTGACGCGGCCTGGGGAGGGGGTGAACTTGAAGGGGTCCTCGGCGTTGACCCGGCATTCGATCGCGTGGCCGCGGATCTGAATGTCACGCTGGGCGAAGGGAAGCTTTTCACCGGCAGCAACGCGGATTTGGGTCTTGACGATGTCCACTCCGGTGACCATCTCGGTGACCGGGTGCTCGACCTGCACACGCGTGTTCATCTCGATGAAGTAGAACTCGCCGTTCTCGTACAAGAACTCGAAGGTGCCCGCGCCCCGATAGCCGATCTTCTTGCAGGCGGCCACGCATCGATCCCCGATCTTGTCGATCAGTTTGCGGGGGATGCCCGGCGCTGGCGCCTCCTCGATGACTTTCTGGTGGCGTCGCTGCATGGAGCAGTCGCGCTCCCCCAGGTAGACCGCGTTGCGGTACTTGTCGGCCAGGATCTGAATCTCGACGTGGCGGGGGTTCTGGAGAAACTTCTCCATATAGACAGCAGGATTGCCAAAGGCGGCGCCGGCTTCGGCGCGCGTCATCTGCACCGCATTGATCAGAGCGGCCTCGGTGTGCACCACCCGCATGCCGCGGCCACCGCCGCCGCCGGCAGCCTTGATGATGACCGGGTAGCCGACGGCCTTGGCGATACGCCGGATTTGCACCGGATCCTCGGGAAGTTCGCCCTCAGAGCCGGGCACGCAAGGTACGCCCGCCTTGATCATGGCCTGCTTGGCCGAGACCTTGTCGCCCATGATCCGGATGGATTCGGGCGAGGGCCCGATGAACTGAAAGCCGCTTTTCTCGACCCTCTCGGCAAAGTCGGCGTTTTCGGACAGGAAGCCGTAGCCGGGGTGGATGGCCTCGGCATCGGTCACCTCGGCGGCCGAGATGATGGCCGGCACATTGAGGTAACTCAGTGGCGAAGGGGCCGGGCCGATGCAGACGGCCTCATCGGCGAGCTTGACGTATTTGGCGTCGCGGTCGGCCTCGGAATAGACCATGACTGCGGTCACGCCCATCTCGCGGCAAGCCCGCTGGATGCGCAGGGCGATCTCGCCGCGGTTGGCGACCAGAATTTTCTTGAACATCACTCGATCATCAGGAGGGGCTGACCGTACTCGACGGCTTGGCCGTTCTCGCACAGGATCTGGGTGACGGTGCCGGACTTGTCGGCCTCGATCTCGTTGAGGATCTTCATCGCCTCGATGATGCAGATGGTGTCCCCCTCCTTGACCTGGCTGCCAACCTCGACAAAGGATTTGGCGCCGGGGCTGGAGGCCCGGTAGAAGGTGCCCACCATGGGCGACTTGACCGCATGGCCGGCATCCACCTCGGGGGCGGCGGTTGGCGCGGGAGCAGGCGCGGCAACCGCTGGCGCTGGCGCTGGCGCCGCAGACACCGGGGCGACTGCGGGAGCCGCAACCTGGACGGCTACCGGTTGCCCCTTGACAATGCGGACCTTGCCCTCGGCCTCGGTGATTTCCAGTTCAGAGACGTTGGATTCCGACACCAGGTCGATCAAAGTCTTGAGTTTTCGCAGGTCCATGGGCGCTCCCGGGTTCCGTCATTCGTAAGCAATCGCAATCGAAGGGCGAATGTAGCCCAAAAAGGGCTATTTGGACCGATTTGACAGGAAATGATGGCGGGTGAGGCAGTAGGTCCTCATTCCGTCCCATCTGCAACCGAGCGGACCTTGCGTCGAAACGCCCAGAAGCCGGGCATGAGGGCTCAGGCGCGCGCTGCTTGCCCCCAACGGGCAAGCAGCTCTGGAGTCAATTGACCCATTTTTCTATCAATAATGCCGCCATCTGCTCCCAAAATGACGGAAAACGGGAGGCCACCCGTTTCATTCCCGAAGCTGCGGGCCAGTTCGCTGCCCTCCAGGCCACCCAGCACGATAGGGAAGCTGACCGGACTGCGGGCCAGAAAGCGTTGCACCGAGGCAGCCTGATCAATCGCCACGCCAAGCACTTGGCATGCAGAAGGCGAATTTTGACGATAAAAAGCGTCAAGAAGCGGGATTTCCTCCACACATGGCGGACACCAGGTGGCCCAAAAGTTCAGCAAGATCGGTCGGCCTCGCAGTTCCGCCAGGGCCAAGGGCGCCCCTTGGGGCGTAGGCAGGCTCAGACGCCACAAGGCCTGAACCGCCGCTGGCACAGGCTTGCCAGGTTGCAGCCGCCACACCGCCAGGGCGGCGCCGGCAGCAGTTGCAGCCAGGGCTGCACCACCGAGCAGCCAGCGCCGCTTTGCAGCGGACAGGCTCTGTCCGGTTCGGTCGTCAGCGCCGGACATGGCCAGCCTCCAATTCCATCGCCATCAGCGCGCGCAGGGCAGCCAGGTCACCCCGGGGCGGGCGGCCACGGGCGTCAGGGCGCAAGGCGCCGCGCAGGTCGTCCAGATCGTGAATCAGCAAGTGGACGCCGACAGACTCGCCCAACTCGGCGCACCGGGCTGAGACGCTCAGGGCATCGACCGGTTCGCCCAAGAAGCCATTGACGCTGCGCGCCTCGAAGGCCACGCCCTTGTCGATCAGGGTGATCTCGGCCGACTTCGGGTCGTCACAAAAGAGTTGAAGGTAAACATCAGACAGCCGGGTGGCGGTGCCGTGCCAGACCGCACCGGCCAGATGGGGCCGAAATTCGGCCAGGCGCTCCATCCAGACAGCGGCCAGGCGGCGCAGGGCGGCCAGTTCAGCGGGCTGGGTGTCGGCGCAGAAGATGTCGATGTATTCGCGGACGGCGTCCTCGACCAGGTCATTGGCCGGCAAGGCGGTGCGCGGGCCCAGCCCGAGCACCTTGAGGGCGCGGCGCTTGGCCGGCCCCCATTCCAGCCCCTCCTCGACGACGAGGCGGGCCGCGGCGGCGGCGATTTCCTGGGCGACACTTTCCATGTTCGGCATTGTCCACGCCCCGGGCGACCGTCCGCCTCGCAGGGTCATGCGCCGGCCACCTTTTGGGACCAGGCGCCCCAGCCCGGGTGGCGCCCGCGCCGATAATCCCCGGCCATGCACATTCATATCCTGGGCATCTGCGGCACCTTCATGGGCGGCTTGGCTGCGCTGGCTCGCGAAGCGGGCCACCGGGTCACCGGCTGCGACGCCGGTGTTTACCCCCCCATGAGCGACCAGTTGCAGGCGCTGGGCATCGACCTGATCGAAGGCTTCGGCGACGACCAGATGGCCCTCCAGCCCGATGTCTGGGTGATCGGCAATGTGGTTTCCCGTGCCCGGCTGCCGGACGGCAACCCCAAATTCCCGCTGATGGAGGCCATCCTCGAGTCTGGGCAGCGCTATGTGAGCGGGCCACAGTGGCTGCTGGAAAACGTGCTGCAAGGGCGCCATGTGCTGGCGGTGGCTGGGACCCACGGCAAAACCACCACCACGTCCATGCTGGCCTGGGTGCTGGAGCGCGCCGGCTTGGCGCCGGGCTTCCTGGTCGGCGGGGTGCCCATGAACTTCGGCGTGTCGGCCAGGCTGGGGGCTCCGGTCCGCCCCGCGAAGGCTGGCGCGCCAGCGGATCGCGTGGGGGTGGATCCACGCCCTCTTTTCGTGATCGAAGCCGACGAGTACGACACCGCCTTCTTCGACAAGCGCAGCAAGTTCGTCCACTACCGGCCGCGTACCGCCATCCTGAACAACCTGGAGTTCGACCACGCCGACATTTTTGACAATCTGGCGGCGATCGAGCGGCAGTTCCACCACCTGGTTCGCACCGTGCCGGCCTCGGGCCGGCTGGTGGTCAACGGCCTCGAGGAAAGCCTGACCCGGGTGCTGCACCAGGGCTGCTGGAGCGAGGTGCGCAGCTTCGGCGCGGCGGTGAGCGACTTCAGTGCCGAGGGCGAGCCCCATGCCTTCGAAGTATTGCGCCAGGGCCGCCCGGTCGGGCGGGTGGAATGGACGCTCTCCGGGGTGCACAACCAGCTCAACGCATTGGCAACCATTGCCGCGGCCGAGCATGTGGGTGTGGCGCCCGAGGTCGCCGCGGCAGCGCTGGCCGACTTCCAGAACGTCCGGCGCCGCATGGAAAACCGGGGCACGGTGAACCAGATCACGGTCTACGACGACTTCGCCCACCACCCCACCGCCATCCGCACCACGGTCGACGGCCTGCGCCGGCAACTGCCGCCGGGGCAGCGCATCCTGGCGGTGTTCGAACCCCGCTCGAACACCATGAAGCTGGGCACGATGAAGTCGCAGTTGCCCTGGAGCCTGGAGCAGGCCGACCTGGCGTTTTGCCACGCCGGCGGGCTGGACTGGGACGCTCGGGAGGCGCTGGCATCCATGGGCACCCGTGCCGAGGTCGCGGCCGACATCGACACCTTGGTCCGCCAGGTCGTGGCCGCCGCCCGGCCAGGCGACCAGATTCTTTGCATGAGCAACGGCGGATTTGGTGGCATTCACGCCAAGCTGCTCTCGGCCTTGGCGCACTGAGCGCCGCGCGTCATTGA
>JAURKV010000181.1 GCA_030831585.1 Ramlibacter sp.
CCCAGCAGCGAAGACGGCCAGCCGACTGCGAAGATCTGAGTGGGCTCGCGCCCTCTGGGATAATCGCCGCATGAGCGGCAACACCTTCGGCACCCTGTTCGCGGTCACCAACTTTGGTGAATCCCACGGCCCGGCCATCGGCTGCGTGATCGACGGCTGCCCGCCCGGCATGGAACTGTCCGAGGCCGACATCCAGCCCGACCTCGATCGCCGCCGCCCCGGCACCAGCCGCCATGTCACCCAGCGCAAGGAGCCCGATCAGGTCGAGATTCTCTCGGGCGTGTACGAAGGCAAGACCACGGGCACCCCGATCTGCCTGCTGATTCGCAACACCGACCAGCGCAGTAAGGACTACGCGGACATCGCCCGCACTTTCCGACCCGGCCACGCCGACTACACCTACGCTCAAAAGTACGGCCTGCGCGACCCACGCGGCGGCGGTCGTTCCTCGGCCCGCATGACCGCCCCCATGGTGGCCGCTGGCGCAGTGGCCAAGAAATGGCTCGCAGAAAAACACGGCACCCGTTTTCTCGGCTGCATGCAGCAGGTTGGCGAGGTGGCGATCCCCTTCGAGCACTGGGACCATGTCCCGAACAACCCCTTCTTCGCGCCGGTGGCCGACGTGGCCCACCTCGAGGCCTATATGGACGCCCTGCGCAAGTCGGGCGACTCTTGCGGGGCGCGTATTCGCCTGGTGGCTCAGGGCATGCCGACCGGCCTGGGCGCGCCGCTCTTTGACAAGCTCGACGCCGATATCGCCTACGCGATGATGGGCATCAACGCGGTCAAGGGGGTCGAAATCGGTGCTGGCTTTGGCAGCGTGACCCAACGCGGAACCACCCATGGCGACTCGCTCACGCCGCAAGGTTTTGCGAGCAACAACGCTGGAGGGGTGCTGGGCGGCATCAGCACCGGACAAGACCTCGAGGTGTCGATCGCGATCAAGCCCACCAGTTCCATCATCAGCCCGCGCGACTCCATCGACATTGACGGCCAGCCGCTGGAGGTGGTGACCAAGGGCCGCCATGACCCCTGCGTGGGCATCCGCGCCACGCCCATCGCCGAGGCCATGCTGGCCCTGGTGGTGATGGACCATGCCCTGCGCCACCGGGCGCAAAATGCCGACGTGCGCCCGCCGCTGCCACCCATTCCTGGACATCGTCCCGCCCAGGTCGGATGACCCAGCCTAAGCCCGAGCCGGCTCCCGCGCGGGGCATGGACTCTGCCGACCGGTCCCTAGGGCCCCTGATCCCCTTCGCCGCCTTGTCGGGCGCGTATTTCGCGCACATCGGCTTTTTCAATCCCTACCTCACGCTCTGGCTCAAGGACTTGGGCCTGCCGCTGGTCGTGATCAGTCTGGTGGTGGCGGCGCAGCCGTTCACACGCGTTTTCGCGCCTTACATATGGGGCCTGATCAGTGACCGCACCGGTCATCGGGTGCGCCTGCTTCGCTTTAGCGCGGTGGCGGCTGTCGTGGTCACCCTGGGGCTGTTTGTGGAGGGCGGCGCCGCATGGCTGGCCGCGGTGCTGTTCGTGCTCTTTGTGCTCACCAGTTCAATGATGGGCCTCACCGAAGCCGCCATGGCCCATGTGGTGGCGGGCGATTGGGGCCGCTACGGACGGGTCCGGCTGTGGGGCTCGGCAGGTTTTCTCGTCACTGTGTTTTTGGCCGGCGCCTGGTTCGAGCGCTTTGGCATGCACCATTTCCCGGGGTGGGCAGTTGCCACCCTGGTGGGCGTCGCTGCTTGCACCTTCTGGCTGCCCAAGTTCCATGACCAGCCGACCGCTGGTGCGCGTATTCATGCGCCCATTGCTCCGGTACTGCGCCAGCCGGTGGTGGCCTGGTTCTTCGTAGCCCTGTTTTTCCATGTGATGGCGCACATGGCTATCTACGCCTACCTGTCCCTGTTCCTGGACGACCGGGGCTACAGCAAGACGGCGATCGGCGCGCTGTGGGCGCTATCGGTTCTCGCTGAAATCGCCTGGTTCTTCTGGCAAGGCAAGTTCATTGGCAGCCGGCCCATGTCCTGGTGGTTGTTGGTGTGTGCCTGGGCCACCGTGATACGGATGGCACTCACCGGCGGCCTGCCCGACTGGTGGCCCGCGCTGGTCATCGGCCAGTTACTGCACGCGCTCACCTTTGCCGGGCACCACACCGCCTGCGTGGCCATGGTGACCCGCCATTTCTCAGGCAGCCTGCGCGCTCGTGGGCAGGCACTGTTCACCGCCGCTGGCTACGGCCTGGGTGGGGTGATCGGTGTGGTGGCGGGCGGTACCTTGGTGGAGGTGATGGGCTATGAGGGGCTGTTTGCTGCTGCCACTCTGTTGGCGCTGGCCGCGACTGCGAGCGCCTGGCAATTGCGCCGGCTCGAACGCCGTCTTGAAGCTCCGTGGGTCCCGGCTGAGGCCGCGGACCCCCCTGCACGACCCAGCGGCGGGTGAAGGGCTGATCCAGACCGGCGCTGGGTACGGCGAGGCGGCGTCATGCGCTCTGTGCCAAGAGAGTTGTCGCTGTCGTATCTCGTACTGGCTGGACCGGGATATGCCTGCTTTCTTTCGGCGCTCGAATCACCTTGGTCGCTTCCAGTAGACTGATTCCGAGCAACTCAGGTGTTCATTCAGGAGGTACCCATGATTCGTAGACGTCGCTCGCTGGGTTTGGCCGCCGCCGCCCTTGCGGCCCCATTGGTTTCTTTGTCGGCCCGCGCCCAGGCATGGCCTTCGCAGCCGGTCAAGCTCGTGGTGACCTTCCCGCCGGGCGGGTCGAGCGATATCGTGGCGCGTTTGATTGGGCCGCCGCTTGCAGATCGAATTGGGCAATCGGTGGTGGTGGA
>JAURKV010000182.1 GCA_030831585.1 Ramlibacter sp.
AATCAACAACTTCTACACCGTCACCATCTACGAAAAGGGTGCCGAGGTCGTGCGCATGATGCAGACTCTGGTGGCCGGCGACGGTGACCCCGAGGGACGCACCGGCTTCGCGCGCGGCATGACGCTGTATTTCGAGCGCCACGACGGCCAGGCGGTGACCTGCGACGACTTCGCCCAGGCGATTGCCGACGCCAACCCCAACTCGCCGCTGGCGCGCCTGCTGCCCCAGTTCAAGCGCTGGTACAGCCAGGCCGGCACGCCCCGCGTGGGCGCCGCGGGCCGCTGGGACGCCGAGAGCGGCAGTTACACGGTGACGCTGTCGCAGCACTGCGCGGCCACGCCCGGCCAGGAGACCAAGGAACCCTTCGTCATCCCGGTGCGCTGGGGTCTGCTCGATGCAGATGGTCGCCAGATCGCCCAGGGCCTGCACGTGCTAACCGAGCCCGCCGAGTCCTTCACCGTGAACGGGCTGACCGGCTGCGTGGGCGAGCCGGTACCCTCCCTGCTGCGCGGGTTCAGCGCGCCGGTGATCCTCGAGCAAGACACGCCGGACGCCCAGCTTTTGCTCTTGCTGGCCCATGACACCGACCCCTTCAACCGCTGGGAGGCGGCCCAGCGCCTGGCGCTGCACCGCGCCCTCAGCGCTGTGCGAGGCGACGGCCATGTGGCGCTCGACGCCCCCTTCATCGAGGCCATGCGCGGCGTGTTGCGCCACCCGCAGCTCGACGCGGCCTTCAAGGACCTGGTGCTCACCCTGCCGTCTGAGACTTATATCGCCGAGCAACTGGAGGTGGTGGACCCGCAGCGCATTCACGCGGTGCGCGAGGCTATGCGCCAGCAACTGGCCAGCGCCCTGCGCCACGACTGGGAGTGGGCCTACGAGTCCCACAAGGACAACGGCGCCTACCGACCCGACGCAACCTCCTCCGGCCGACGTGCGCTGGCGGGCCTGGCCCTCACCCACCTGTGCCTGGCGGCAGCGCCTTCGGGTGACCCGGTCTGGCCGGGCAAGGCCCTGCAGCGGTTCAAGGACGCCAGCAACATGACCGACCGTTTAAGCGCCCTGACCGCATTGGTGGTCAGCGGCCACCCGCTGGCCGAGTCGGCGCTGGCGCGCTTTCACGCCCTGTTCAAGGACGAGGCTCTGGTGCTGGACAAGTGGTTCGCGCTACAGGCCGGCGCACCCGACCGGGCGGGCCATGTGCTGCCCGTGGTGCGCCAGTTGATGACGCACCCAGACTTCCAGCTGCGCAACCCGAACCGGGCACGCAGCCTGATCTTCAGCTTCTGCAACGCCAACCCCGGTGCCTTCCACCGCACCGACGCTGCCGGCTATGTGTTCTGGAGCGAGCGGGTGATGGAGCTCGACGCCATCAACCCTCAGGTGGCCGCCCGGTTGGCGCGCGCACTCGACCGCTGGCGCAAGCTGGCCGAGCCCTATCGCCGCGCCGCACGCGAGGCGCTGGCCCGGGTGTCGGCCAAGCCCGACCTGTCTAACGATGTGCGCGAGGTGGTTTCGCGCGCGCTCACCGACTCCTGAGCGCCGCCCGCCCCTTCAAAAAATGCCTGCCTAGAAAGCGAGCGGCCCCATGTCCCACCACATCTCCCTCACCCGCTACCTGGTCGAGCGCCAGCGCGAGGACGGGCTCATCCCCGGCAACCTTCGTCTGCTGCTTGAAGTGGTGGCGCGGGCCTGCAAATCCATCTCCCACGCGGTCAACAAGGGTGCGCTCGGCGGCGTGCTGGGCTCGGCGAACAGCGAAAACGTACAGGGTGAAGTTCAAAAGAAGCTCGACATCATTGCCAACGAGGTGCTGATCGAGGCCAATGAATGGGGCGGCCACTTGGCCGGCATGGCCAGTGAGGAAATGGACACCATCCTGTCCGTCCCCAACCGCTACCCCGCCGGCGAATACCTGCTGCTTTTCGACCCGCTCGACGGGTCCTCGAACATTGATGTCAACGTGAGCATCGGCACCATCTTCTCGGTGCTCAAAAAGCCCGAAGGCGGCGCTGAAGTGGGCGAGCAGGACTTCCTGCAGCCGGGCCGCCAGCAGGTGGCCGCGGGCTACTGCATCTACGGCCCGCAGACCACCCTGGTTCTCACCGTGGGCAAGGGCGTGGCCATGTTCACCCTGGACCGCGAGCAGGGCTCCTTCGTTCTGGTTCAAGAGCATGTGCAGATTCCGCCGGACACGCAGGAGTTCGCGATCAACATGTCCAACATGCGGCACTGGGACGCACCGGTACGCCGCTATATCGACGAGTGCCTGGCCGGCAAGGAAGGTCCGCGCGGGAAGAACTTCAACATGCGCTGGATCGCTTCCATGGTGGCCGACGTGCACCGCATCCTCACGCGCGGTGGCGTCTTCATGTACCCATGGGACAAGCGCGAGCCGAACAAGCCGGGCAAGCTGCGCCTGATGTATGAGGCCAACCCCATGGGCTGGCTGGTCGAACAAGCCGGCGGCGCCGCCACCAACGGCCGCGAGCGCATTCTGGACATCGCGCCGACCGAGTTGCACCAGCGGGTCAGCGTGATCCTCGGGTCGAAAAACGAGGTTGAGCGGGTGACGGGCTACCACCTGAACACCTGAACACCTAAACGCATGCACGACTGAACGCATGCACGGCTGAACGCCTGAACGACTGAAAGCCGCCGAGGCCGCCCGCCTGCCCCGGCCACATCCAGGGCCGTTGAAAGCCGACGCAGCCACCGCCAGCCCAGCGGCCCCGCGTCATGCGGCGCGGCCTACTTGCCCGTAGCCAAGGGCGGTGTTGCTCAAATTCAGACACGGCGGCACACCCGCCGACCTACGATGCCTCCCGATACGTCGCGTGCGCCCTGCACGCGGCATGCACCCGGAGAGACATCATGAAAAAGACCTTGATCAAGCGCCTGGGCATCCTGCGTCGCAAGGATGGCATCACCCACCAGCAATTCGTCGAGCACTGGCTCGAGCGCCACGCCGCCCTGTGCGTCAAGCTGCCCGGCTTGGTCCGTTACTCGGTCAATCTGGTCGACCGTGGACGCTTTCCCCATTTTGACTACGACGGTTTTTCGGAGCTGTGGTTTGACTCGGAAGAGGCGCTGACCGCAGCGCTTCAAAGCCCGGAAGGCAAGACGCTGCTGGCCGACCTGCCCAACTTCGCCAAGGACGTCTCCCCGATCGTGGCGGAGGAACACCAGATCCTCTGGCCTTGAAGTACGTGTAGGGAGCACACCATGGGACAACTCCAGGGCAAAGTCGCCCTCGTCACCGGCGCTGCCGGCGGCTTTGGCGAAGGCATCGCGCGGCTGTTTGCTGCCGAGGGTGCCAAGGTCATGATCGCTGACCTCGACGCTGCGCGCGCGCAGCAGGTGGCCGCCTCGATCACTGCCTCGTTCGGCCCCTCGGCAGCCAGCATCGGCTGCGACGTGTCCAAGGGCGACCAGGTCCAGGCGGCGGTGCAGGCTTGCGTTCAGGCCTTCGGCGCGCCCGATATCGTCGTGAACAACGCGGGTACCACCCACCGCAACCAGCCCCTGCTGGAGGTGGACGAGGCCACCTTTGACCGCGTGTTCGCGGTCAATGTGAAATCCATCTTCCACATGACCCGTGCGGTGGTGCCGCTGATGCGCGAACGCAAGGGCGGCGCCATCATCAACATCGGCTCGACCGCCGGCATCCGGCCGCGGCCGGGACTGACTTGGTACAACGCCTCCAAGGGGGCGGTGAACCTGGTATCCAAGTCCATGGCCGCCGAGCTGGGACCGGACAACATCCGGGTCAATGCCATTTGCCCGGTGATGGGCGCCACCGGCCTGATCGAGCAGTTTCTGGGTGTGCCCGACACCCCAGAGAACCGCGCCAAGATCGTCGCTGGCATCCCGCTGGGACGTATGTCCACGCCGCAAGACGTGGCCCAGGCCGCACTGTGGCTGGCCAGTGACGCAGCGCAGTTCATCACCGGCGTTGAACTGCCGGTCGACGGCGGCCGCACCATCTAATGCACCGCGCGGGGCCCGACCGCCGGGTTCAATGGGTGCGCCGCTGATGGAGACCGCGCTGCACCAGGCCCTGTACGGCACCGAAGTGCCCGAGGAGCCGCGGGTGCCCATGCACTGCGGACCCTGGCGCTTCGAGCGGCAAGGTCTGATCCTGCGCGACATCCACTACCAAGACCGCCTGGCCTGGAGCAGCCTGGGCTTTGTCTGGCGCGACATGCACTGGGGCACGTCCACGCCGGTCATCGACGAGGTCGATCACGCCACGCGTACCGACGGATTCACGCTGACGTTGCGGGCGCACCTGGCCGGGCCGCCACGGGTCGGCCTAGAGGTGACGATCAAGGTCGACGCCCGAAGTGGGGTCCGCTACGAGGCGCGCGCGCAGATCGCAGAGGTCACCCAGATCGCCGATGTCTCACAGGGCAGTGGCTACGCCAGTGCCGCCCTGACCAACCGGGCCGGCCTGTGCCTGGAACACCCGCTGGCCCTGGCGGGGCAGCCGGTCAACATCCGGCATGACGACGGCCGCAGCACCCACAGCGAATTTCCGGCGCGGGTGCCCGCCTGGCCGCCCTTCACCGCGGTACGAACGATTACGCACCCGCTGACGCCAGAGGCCTGGGCCTGCTGCGAGTTTGAGGGCGAGTACTTCGAAACCGAAGATCAGCGAAACAACGCCGACGCTTCGTTCAAGACCTACAGCCGGTCCAACAGCATGCCCCGCCCTTACCGGCTGGAGTCTGGTGATCAGCTCTGGCAGCGGGCCACGCTACGGATAGAACGTGCGCTCACCTCTTCGCCCACGGCCACCACGCCACCCTCGCCCACTCCGACGGCTTCTGTTGAAGGCGGTCGCAGCGATGCCTGGCGCGCGCCGCCCGTCCTCGGCCTGGGCCTCGCGCCCGAGGAACTGGCCAACCTCACCCAATGGGCCCCGGCCCTGGCGCAGCTGCGGCCGGCGCGCTTGCATCTGGTGATGGACCATGCAGCCGAACCCCTGGACACGCAGGCACTGGCCCAGGCACTCGCCAACAGTGGCGCGCGGCTACGGCTGGACTTGCGCGGCCATAGCCCTGCTGCCATCAGGCAGGGACCCGTGATGGACGCTGATCTTGCGAGCGCATCGGCGGGCACGAACTCCCTCGCAAAGACGCTCGACCTAGGGCTCACCGCCCTGGCGGCTGCTTTGCGGGCGGCTGGTATCGCGCCGCAGGACGTCGCGCTCTTTCCGGGCCAGGCCGCCGAGCTGTACGCGCTGGCCCATGCATTTCCCGGTGCAGCCCGCGGCGCGGGCACGCCCTACTTCTTCGCCCAGGCGAACCGGGCCGAGCGGCTCGGGGCGGCGGACTTTGTTTCCTTCACTACCTGCTCCCTGGTGCACGGCACCGAGGCAGCACAGGTGATGGACGGCCTGCGCAGCCTGCCCTCGTTGTTGCAGACCCTGCGCGCGAGGCATGGCATCGCGCACATCGAAGTGGGCCCGAGCGGTCTGGCGGCGCCCCGCAGCCCGCTGGGTGCCCAACCCACGCCGGATCGCCTAAGACCGCAGTGCCTGGGCCAGCACGACCCACGCAGCGCAGCGCTGTTCGGTGCAGCCTGGCTGGTTGGCCATGTGGCGGCGCTGATGGAGGCTGGCGCACAGGCTATCAGTCTGCGCGGACTCGGTCGCGATGACGGGCTGTTGTTGCCCGGCGAAGGCGCATGGCGCATGTCCCCCGCCGCACATGCTTTGCAGACTTTGATGGCACCGGCGACACGGGTACGGGCGCAGGCCTGGCGCGACGGGCCCTGGGCGCGTATCGAGCACGAAGGCCCAAAGGGCCGCAGTCTTGTGCTGGCCAACCTGGGCCCTGAGCCATTGCCGCTGCGTGCGCTGCTGCCGCCCAGAGCGCAGAGCGGGCACCCCGAGACGCTGGACGCGGCGGGCTGGCTGGACCATCGCGCCGGGGCCGCGAGTCCCTGGCGTGAACTACGCGGGGACCAGCTGGGCCCCTACGCCCTGATCCGCGCTTTCCCGTGAGCGGAAAGCTGGCTTCTCGCCTCGGGAATAGTCAGTCTGACACGTGCTAGACACAATCGCGCCAGCCTCAAGGAGACCCCTTGCTTCCAGATATCGACTCGCTGGCACTGTTTGTGCGCGCAGCAGAACTTCGCAGCCTGACCAAGGCGGCGGAGGCGTCGCATATCGGGCTGGCCGCTGCCAGTCGCCGGATGGCGCTGCTGGAGCACCGGTTCAAGACCCCCCTGCTTGAGCGCTCCTCCAAGGGCGTAGAGCTCACACCGGCGGGTGCTTCGCTACTGCCGCATGCCAAGACCCTGCTGGTCGAAATCAACCAGATGCAGGCCGAGATGCGCGACCACGCCTCTGGCCGCAAGGGATCCCTACGCATTTTGGCCAATACCTCGGTGATGACCGAGTCGCTGCCGGAGCACATGGCCAGCTTCGCCCGCAGCAACCCGGATGTGCGCCTCGTGCTCGAAGAGCGCTGGAGCCATGAGATCGTGCGGGCGCTGCTGGCCTCGCAAGGCGATCTGGGCGTGATCGTCGATGGCACACCGGCCGAGGGGCTGGATTGCCTGCCCTATGTCACCGACCGCATTGCGGTCGTGATGCAACCCCAACACCCGATGGCGCGCGCTCCTGATATGCGCTTTGCCGACTTGCTCGACGACGACCTGATCGCCCTTGAGAGCAGCTCCTCGATGATGCGGCTGCTGACCGAGCAGGCGGTGATTGCCGAGCGGACCCTGCAGGTGCGGGTCGAGGTGCGAAGCTTCGAGGCGGTGTGCCGTATGGTGCAGGCCGGCCTGGGTGTCGGCCTGTTGCCCTATCAGGCGGCGAGTGTGCTGGGCAAGGGCATGAACCTCACGGTACGCCCGCTCACCGAGGAATGGGCCGAGCGCCGCATGCTCATTTGCATGAAGAAAGAGCGTGCCCACCACCCGACCGTGGCCAAGCTGGTGCGGCATATGACGGCCAGCGCCGCTGCCTGAAGCGGCCACAACTGCCGCCGACGGCGGTTGCCTTTCGAAAAAGCACAAGCCGGCTTTGCCCAAATTCCCATGGACGCTGCCGGCGCCAGGTTCAAGAATGCGCCGGAGATCCGTGGCGCAGGTATGACGCTGCGGCGACGTCATCACCAGGACTCTTGGCCATGCAGTGCGACCACCCCGACCTCTTTCCCGCCGCCCTTGGCCAGCATGCGGCGCAAGCCCTGTACGGCCACCTGATCGGGGGCGTCATCGTGGGAACTGGCGGCAGCGAGCCCCTGCCGGTGATCGCACCGGCCACCGGCCAGCGATTCGCCTGGCTGTCACGCGGCGGCGCCTACGAGATCGATGCCGCAGTTCAAGCTGCCCGCGCCGCGCTGGCAGGGCGCTGGGGTGCGATGTCGGCCACCGAGCGCGGACGAGTCATGGCGCGGTTCGCCACCCTGGTGCTGGCCCACACCGAGCGCCTGGCCTGGCTGGAGGCGCACGACACCGGCAAGCCAGTCGCCCAGGCACGCGCCGACATGGCGGCGGTGGCGCGCTATTTCGAGTTCTACGGCGGCGCGGCCGACAAGATCCACGGCGAAGTCATTCCCTACCTGGCGGGCTACAACGTGAGCGTGGTGCGCGAGCCCCTGGGCGTCACCGCCCACATCACCCCCTGGAACTACCCGGCCCAGATGTTCGGGCGCACCATTGCGCCCGCCCTGGCCATGGGCAATGCCGCGGTGCTCAAGCCGGCCGAGGAGGCCTGCGCGGTCTGCCTGGAGCTCGGCGCGCTACTGGTCGAGGCTGGCCTGCCGGCTGGCGCACTGAACATCGTGACCGGCGTGGGTGAGGAAGCAGGCGCCGCCCTGACCGCACATCCCGACGTCAACTTCATCTCCTTCACCGGCTCCCCTGAGGTCGGCCAGCTGGTGCAGCAGGCGGCCGCGCGCCACCATGTGCCAGTGGTGCTGGAGCTGGGCGGCAAGTCGCCACAAATCGTATTCGAGGACGCCGACCTGGAGCAGGCTGCCACCCTGGTGTGCAAGGCCATCACCCAGAACGCCGGCCAAACCTGTTCGGCGGGCAGCCGCGTGGTCGTCCAGCGCAGCATCGCCGAGCGCTTCACCGCGCTGCTGGCCGATCGCTTTGCCGCGGTGCGCGTCGGCCGGCCCGAGGACGACGCCGACCTGGGCCCGGTGATCAACGCCACCCAGCAGGCGCGGGTTCAGGGCTTCATCGACCGCGCCCGTGCAGACGGACTGCCGGTCATCGCCGAGGCGGCACTGCCCGCTGACCTGCAGGGTGGCTACTTCGTTGCGCCCACCGTGTTCGGGCCGGTGCCTGCCACGCACCCTCTGGTCTGCCAGGAGGTGTTCGGTCCGGTGCTGGCGCTGCAGCTTTTTGACACCGAGCAGGAGGCGGTGGCAATTGCCAACGGCACCGAGTTCGGCCTGGTTGCCGGGGTGTGGACGCGCGACGGCGCCCGCCAGCAGCGAATGGCCCGGGCCATCGTCTCCGGCCAGGTGTTCATCAACTGCTACGGCGCTGGCGGCGGGGTCGAACTTCCCTTTGGCGGTACCAAGCGCAGCGGCCATGGGCGCGAGAAGGGCCTGCTGGCGCTCGAAGAGCTGAGCACCACCAAGACCATCGTCAACTACTATGCCGGCTGAAGACGCGCAAGGTCACGCAAGATGAACCCCACCCCCCTAGAAGGCATTTTGGTCATCGCCCTGGAGCAGGCGGTGGCCGCACCTTATTGCTCAAGTCGGCTCGCCGACGCTGGGGCCCGGGTGATCAAGATCGAGCGCCCCGAGGGCGACTTCGCCCGCGGCTATGACGGCGCGGTGCACGGCGAGTCCTCCTACTTCGTCTGGATCAACCGCGGCAAGGAGTCGCTGGCCCTGGACCTGCGCCGTGATAACGACAAGGCCCGCCTGCACACGCTGCTGGCCAGCGCCGACGTGTTCCTGCAGAACCTCGCGCCGGGCGCTGCGCAGCGCCTGGGCTTTGGCTCGGAAGAACTGCGGCAGCGGCACCCGCGCCTGATCACCTGCGACATCTCCGGCTACGGCGAAGACGGGCCGCTGAAGGACCTGAAAGCCTATGACCTGCTGGTGCAGGCAGAGAGCGGGCTGGTGGCCGTGAGCGGCGCGCCCGGTCCCTGGGGTCGCATCGGCGTGTCGGTCTGCGACATCAGCGCCGGCATGAACGCGCTGATCGGTGTGCTGGAGGCGCTCATGCAGCGCACCCGCACTGGCTGCGGCAGCGGGGTGAAGGTCTCGCTGTTCGGGTCGGCCGCCGAACTGATGGCTGTTCCCTACCTGCAGGCACGCTATGGCGGGAAAGCGCCCGACCGGGTGGGCCTCAAGCACCCCAGCATCGCCCCCTACGGCGCCTTCACCTGCGCCGACGGCCGGGAGGTGGTGCTCTCCATCCAGAACGAGCGCGAGTGGGCCAGCTTCTGCGAGCGGGTGATGCAAGACCCCGCCCTGGCACACGACCCACGGTTTGCCGACAACGCAGCCCGCACCCGCCACCGTGAGGCGCTAGAAGCTGCGGTGCAGGTGGTGTTCGGTGGTCTGGGCTATGCCGAGGTGGTCGACCGGCTGACCGAGGCGCAGACCGCATTCGGCTCGATCAACTCGGTGTACGACCTCATCGAACACCCTCAACTGCGCACCCGACCGATGGACGTCCACGGGCACGAGGTGCAGATGCCTGCTCCGCCCTATGCGACGGAATGGGAGGCCGACCGCTTTCCCTCAGCGCCGGATCTGGACCAGCACGAAGAGCTTCCCGCATCCCCGCCTCGCCGCTGAGGCAGCTACAAGACAATGGCCCCGGGGGATCACCACGGGGCCGTGTCTTTGAGGCCACCCTGTGCAGGGACGGCAGCAGATGATCCTGCAAGGGCCGCTCAGGCCGGCAGCACACCTTCCACCACGATCATGTTCGAAGTGGCAGAGCGCTGACGCAAGGCGCGGGCTGGCGCGTATTCGGGCGAGTCGATCCACGCGCGCGCCTGAGCCATGCTGGGAAACTCCAGAATCACCAGCCGCTGGGGTGACCAGCCTCCCTCGAGGGACTCGACCGCACCGCCGCGCGCCAAAAAGCGCCCGCCGAAGGCGGCCACGGTGGGTGGGGACAGACGCTTGTACTCCTCGAACAGAACTGGGTCGGTGACGACCATGTCGTTGATCACATAAGCAGCCATGTCCCCGGTCCTCCTCAGGCCTTCTTCGCGTCAGCAGCTTGCTGACGCACCTCGATGCCCAGCTCCCGCTCGCGAATGAACATCAGCGCCGCGGTGTCGCGGTCACCCAGGCCCATGCCGATGGCGCGATCCATCGTGGCCTGCGCGCCGCGGCCGACCGCAGCGGTAAAGCCCATGTCCTCGGCCGCCTCGCAGGCCAGACGAACGTCCTTGCAGGCCAGACGGATGGCAAAGCCCGGGCTGTCGTCGCCGAGGAAGACCTTCTTGGGCATGGCCACCGCCAGCTGCTGGTTCCAAGCCATGGTGGTGCGCATTACCTCCTGCATCAACTCCAGGGTGAGCCCGTTCTTGATGCCGATGGCCAGTGCTTCGGTGTTGGCGCACATGATGGTGGTGGCCAACAGGTTGTTGGTCATCTTCATCGCATGGCCGGTGCCCGGGCCGCCGCAGAAGTAGGTGTCGGTGCCCATGCACTTGAGGACTGGCATCGCCTGGTCGATGGCCGGGCGGTTGCCGCCCACCATCAGCGTGAGCGTGCCGGTGACTGCATGCTCGCTGGTCTTGCCCACAGGGGAGTCGACCAGTTCCTTGCCCTGCGCCCGGAGTGCATCGCCGACCCGGCGTGAGGTGGCCGGGTCGATGGTGCTCATCTCGATGACAATACCGCCCGCCTTCAGGCCTGCGGCGATGCCATCGGGACCCAGGACCGCCTGCTCGACGTGCTGCGGCTCGGGCAGCATGGTGACCACGAAGTCGCTGGCGGCGCCCACTTCACGCGGTGTCTTGGCCGCCTTGGCGCCAGCCTGGACCAGACGGTCCACCGCCTGCTGGCTGAGATCAAACACGGTCAGTTCATGCCCGTGCTTGAGGATGTTCGCGGCCATGGGTCCACCCATGACGCCCAGGCCGACAAATCCAACTTTCATTGAGGGTAACTCCGGTACAAGGTTGAAAAAATGGGTTTAGCTGCGGTCAGCCCACTGGTTGATTTCCCAGACCGGGCGGCCACGCAGGTCGGCAACGTTGGTACGGGTGAATTCGCCTGCAACGGGCTTTGAACCCAAACGGTCGTAGGCCTGCTTCATCAGCGGCGCGGTGCGAGAGAAGGCGCCCTTGATGGTCGACCAGGCCAGTGGCTTTTCGATGACCTTGTTCTCGGCCATGAAGCGGCTGGTTTCGAGAATGGCGCGGGCATCGGCCTCGGTCGGCCAGGCCCAGCCACGGGAGAACAGCACGTCATCGTTGACCACTTTGGCGCCCTGCACGTTGTCGAGCTTCCAATAGTCACGCACCAGCTGCGAGACCACGCCCGGGTCCATGGCGGACAGCGCAGCGACCGACTCTTGCTGCGCGATCAGGAAGGCCAACACCGCTTGCGGATGCTGATCGATCAGGCCGTTGCGGCCGATCCAGAACGAGCGGTGCAGGTAATAGCCGTCGGGGAAGAAGGGGGACTTCTTCGCGTTGGGCAGCAGCTTTCCAGCACCCTTGCCGGCCGGGCCGTCATAGTGTTCCTCGGTGTAGCCGAAGGAGTTGGCCAGAGCGACCGTGCCGCTGGCCTGGGCCGCCAGGTAGGCGGGGTAAATGGTGCAGGTGGCGTCCACGCCGGTCGGCACCGAGGCCGCTTGGGCATGGGTGGGCATGTTCACGAAGCGGATGCCGGTTTCCTTGATGTCTTCCACACCCATCTCGAAGCGCAGCATCTGGAACAGCGCGCTTTGCGGGTCGCCGCCGAGCGAAACGCCGATGGTCTTGCCCTTGAGGTCGGCGAAGTTGCGGATCGGGGAGCCCTTGCGGGTGGTGATCAGAAAGCGCAGGTGACCTTCGCCGACCACCATCAGGCTGATCGGCAAGCCAGTGGACAGACCCCGGGTGATCGGGGTGTTGCCCCACATGCCGATGTCGAGGTTGTTACCCACCATGGCCTCGACCATGGGAAGCGCCGTGGGGTACTCGCGCCAGTCGATGGTGAGGTCGTAGCCCAGTTCAGAGGCGCGGCGCTCCATCAACTTGTTGTTGATCATGTACTGGGTCATGGGCGAATTGCCCGCGGCCCACGGGATACGCCCGATCGAAATCTTGAGCGGGCGGCGCGAGCCTTGGGCGTGCACCAGAGCGGGCATGCCCAGGGCCGATGCACCGGCGAGGGCGGCGCCCCCGAGTACGAGCTGTCGGCGGTTGGCGGTGAGTGGCTTGGACATGATGTCTCCTTTCGTGGGTTGGCTTGGCATGTCTACGGTGAAAAACGGTGGGTTCTGAAAGGCCTCAGTGGCTCGGGCTCTTTTCGGTGGCGGCACTGATCTGGGAGCCGCCGACCTGGGAGCCGCCGATCGCCCGGCGGGCCTCGTCGCGGATCAGGGCCCAGATCTCTTCGACTCGACGACCAAAATGCGGGTCGGCGCGCGAGGCTTCGGTGCGAGGGCGCGGCAGGTCGATGTCGAGCAGCGCACGGACGCGGCCCGGGTGGCTACTCATGACCACCACACGATCGGCCAGGAACACAGCCTCCTCGATGTCGTGGGTGATGAAAACAGCCGTCTTGCGCTGCTCGCGCGGGGCGGTCTGGCCCCAGATCTGCAGCAACTCCATCTGCAAAATCAAACGGGTCTGCGCGTCGAGCGCGCCCAGGGGCTCGTCCATCAGCAACACATCGGGGCCGTTGGCCAGCAGGCGGGCCAGGGCGACGCGCTGGCGCATGCCCCCCGAGAGCTGGTGCGGGTACTTACGCTCGGAGCCGCGCAGGCCAACCAAGTCGATGAAGTGGGCGATGCGCTCCTCCCGCTGGGCCACCGACAGGTGCAGGCCGGGGGTGCCATGGCGCAGGCCGAAGCCGACGTTGTCACGCACCGTCTGCCACGGCATCAGCGCGTAGTCCTGGAACATCACGCCCCGGTCGGCGCCGGGGCCAGTGATCGCCTGGCCGTCCTTCTGAATCGAGCCGGTGGTCGGGGTGTCCAGGCCCGCGATCATGTTCATGACCGTGGACTTGCCGCAGCCGGAGGGCCCGACCACGCAGATGAATTCACCGGCCTGGATGTCCAGGGTGACATCGTCAACCGCCAGCGTGGGCTGACCGGTGTGCGGGGCAATGAAGCTCTTGCTCACCGACTGCAGGCGCAGCTTGGGCGCAGCAGCAATCGATGAGGAGGAAAGGGTGTTGTCCATGGTCAGTCTTTCCAGCGGATGACGCGCGACTCGATGGCGCGGAAGATGCGGTCGATCAGCAGGGCCACCAGGCCGACGACCACCATGCAGACCACAATCGCGTTGAGGTCCACGCTGTACGAATAGAAGATGAACATCATCTGGCCGATGCCACCTGAAGTTCCGCCGCCCGATTTGGCTCCTACCGCCAGCTCGGCGGCGATGATCGCGGTCCAGGCCACGCCCATCGAGAGGCGGGCTCCGAGCAGGATGCTCGGCGCGGCACCGGGCAACACCACATGGCGCAGGATGGTCAGGCGCGGCACCCCCATGGTCTGCGCTGCCTGTACCAAGCGCCGCTCGACCCGGCTGACGCCGTGCACCGTGTTGACCAGCACCGGGAAGAAGGCTGCATAGGCGACGATGGCCAGGGCCGAGGGCGTGCCGGTGCCAAACCAAAGGATGGCGATCGGCAAGATAGCCATGGGTGCAATCGGACGAAAGCTCTCGACGATAGGATCGAGGTTCTCCTGCACACGCCGGCTTGACCCCATCAGGGCACCGATTGCCACACCCAGCACCAGGGCAATGGCAAAGCCAGCGAGGACACGCCCCAGGCTTTGCACCAGTGCCATTGGCAGATCACCGCTGGCCACCAGCGTGACGGCGGCGGCCAACACGCGAGCCGGCGCTGGCGCCGGACTTTCTGGCGGCAGGGTCATGGCCCAGGCCTGCCAGGCCAGCAGCAGCACCAGGGGCAGGGCCAGCGCCTGGGCCAGGCGCGGTACCAGGGCTTGGCGGTTTTGCAGGGCGGCGCTCATTGCAGACCCGTCCCTTCCGACCAGGGGGTGAGTACGCGTTGCAATGCGCGCAAGCCGGCGTCGCACAAGAAGCCGACCACGCCAATGACCAGGATGAAGGAGAAGACCTTGGACGTCATCAGCAACTGCCGGTACCACTCGATGGCAAACCCCAGCCCGCTGGGCGCACCAATGAGTTCGGCGGCGACGATGGCCGCCCAGGCCCCGGCAAAGGCCAGGCGTACGCCCACCATGACCGTGGGCAGCGCAGCAGGGATGATCACGTGGCGAAGCAGAGCCGCTGGGCCCACGCCCATGGTGCGCGCCGCCATCACCAGGCGCTTGTCCACGCTGCGCGCGCCAGACACCGTATTGAGCAGGATGGGAAAAAAGGCGACGTAGACCATGATGAACACCGGCAGGGTGTCGCCGACGCCGAAAATGAACAGGGCCAGGGGCAGCCAGGCAATACCTGAAATCGGCCGCAGCAGTTCAACCAGCGGGTCGATGAAGGCCTCAGCCCGGCGGCTCAGGCCCATCCAGAAGCCCAGGGGCACGGCCACCACGATGGCCAGGGCCAGCGCAATCAGCAGGCGAGCGGTGCTGATCGCCGCGTGCTCGAACAGTTCCTTGTCGCGCGCCAGGCCCCACAGCGCGTTGAGAACGCTTTGGGGTGTGGGCAGCTGCAGGGGATTGGCGTTCCATGTGGCCAGCAGCCACCACAGGGCAGCAAAAACCGCGAAGGACCGCAGCGCAATCAGCCAGCGGCGGCCATCGCCTGCGTGCCGGCGCTGGCCCGATGCAGCCTGTGGGGCGGGCCGGGGGTTGGGAAGGGGCATGGCGCGGTCCACTGGAACTGCGTCAGCGGGTGACGGAAAGAAAGCCACCGTCGATGTAGAGCGTGTGACCGTTGATGTAGGCGCCTGCGTCCGATGCAAGCAATAGCGCAGCGCCGGCGATGTCCTCCGGGCGGCCCCAGCGGCGTGCGGGCGTCCAGCCGGAGACGAAAGCGTTGAAGTCCTTGTCGGCCGCCTGGCTGAAGGGGGTGATGGTGTAGCCCGGCGCCAGTGCGTTGGCGGTTACACCGGTACCGGCCAGGTCGGCGGCGATCGCGCGGGTGAAACCCGACACGCCAGCCTTGGCGGACACGTACGGCACCAGGTTGGGCCGCGACACATGGTTCATGATCGAACCCATGTTGATGATGCGGCCTGCGCCCTGCTTGACCATCAGGCGCGCGGCCTGCTGCGCGACGAGGAAGCAGGCGGTGAGGTCGGTGTCGATCACCTTTTGCCATTCCTCGGGGGACAGCTGCAGGAAGGGCGTGCGGACAATCACACCGGCGTTGTTGATCGCCACGTCGATGCGGCCCCACACCGCCGCGCCTTCGGCGACAGCGGCGGCCACTGCCACCGGGTCAGTGACATCAAACACCAGGCCATGGGCCTCGCAGCCGGCGGCGCGAAATTGCGCCACCCGTTCATGCACCGCGTCGGTGTAGTCGGCCAGCAGCAATCGCGCACCTGCAGCTGCAAATCCACGCGCCAGGCCCATGGCAATGCCACCGGCCGCACCGGTGATCAGCACCACCTTGCCCTCCATCGAGAACAGGCGCTGGGGCGCCAGGCTGGCAAAAAGGTGGCCGTCCGCGGCGTCAGCGCCGGGAATGGGGGTCGCGATTTGGGGGGCCGTTTCCATGTACTGCTCGGCCCGACGAGGGGCCGCATGTCTCCGTTCTTGACGATGGGGTGGATGCTAGGCAGAGGGAGGCCCGGCTGGAATTGGAACTTGGGCAACGCCCTCTACGCCGATTGCGAAGACGGGGCCCGCCAGCCGGGGGCGAACGAGCCAGGGACTTCGCGGGATTCGAATGCCCGATTGCCGCAATACAGATGGCGCGTCCTGCAGGACGGCCCCTAGCATCCGTGCCATGCCTCACACCCATGACCTGCCCGATGGGCTGCGCCGGGTCGGTGACCAAACCGACATCCTCGGGGAATCCCCTATCTGGGACGAGCGCGACGGCTGCCTGTACTGGGTCGACATCCGGCGTCCCGCCATCCAGCGCCTGGTGCCGGCGACCGGCCAGATTGACACTTGGCCCATGCCCGACCTGGTGGGCTCGATCGCGCTGACCGACGAGGGCCGCCTGTTGGTCGCCCTGCCCCAGTTTGTTGCGCTGTTCGACTCCACCAGTGGCAGCCTCGAGTCTTACGCCTGGCCGCCGACGGTGATCGCCGGGCACCGCTTCAACGACGGCCGTTGCGACCGCCAGGGCCGCTTCTGGCTCGGGAGCATGCACAACCTCACAAGGGCACCGGAGGGCACGCTGTTTCGTATGGACGGGCCGGGCGAATTGCAGCCTGTGCGTACCGGCGTGTGCATTCCCAACAGCCTGGCCTTCAGCCCCGACGGCCGCACCATGTACTTTGCCGACTCGCTGCAGTACGCGCTTTACGCCCACGACTACGACCCGGCCCAAGGCCGCATGGGCGAGCCGCGTGTGATGGCCAAGACCCAGCCACCGGGCTTTCCGGACGGCTCGGCGGTGGACGAAGAAGGCTTTGTCTGGAACGCCGAGTTCAATGCGTGGCGTGTCGTCCGCTACAGCCCGCAGGGCCGGGTAGACCGGGTGATTGAGCTGCCAGTGGAGCGCCCCACCTGCTGCGCCTTCGGTGGCGCAGACCTGCGCACGCTCTACATCACCACCGCCAGCCAACACATGAGCGCAGGCGAACTGGCCGACCAACCCCTGGCCGGTGCCCTGCTCTCGATCGACGTCGGGGTGCGGGGCCTGCCCGAGCCGCGCTTTCGCTTCACCCCCGTGGCCGAGACCACCGCCGCATCATGAGCACATTGCCCATCACCATCGCCTCGGTCGAGGCGTTCGCCTTCCGGGTCCCGGTGCAAACTCCGATCAAGGTCGCCTTCGGTACCTTCCGCGACCGCCCCTTCGTGCTGGTGCGGGTGATCGACACCGATGGCGCCGAAGGCTGGGGTGAGGTTTGGGCCAACTGGCCGGCAGTGGGCGCCGAGCACCGCGCGCGCTTGGCGGTCGACCTCGGTGAGCGCATCGTCGGCCGCCGCTTCGAGCAGCCAGGCGACGTGATGCGCGCCCTCACCCGCGAGCTCGAGGTACTGGTGCTGCAAACGCTCGAGGTCGGCCCGATCGCGCAGACCATTGCGGGCATCGACATTGCGGTGTGGGACCTGGTCGCGCGCAAGGCGGGTCGGCCGCTGCACCGCCTGCTGTCAGACCGCGCGGCCGACTCGGTGCCGGTCTACGTGACCGGCATCAACCCCGACGCGCCCGAGCACTTCGCCGCCGACCGGCAGGCCGAGGGACACCGCGCCTTCAAGCTCAAGACCGGCTTCGGCCACGCGAAAGACGTGCGTAACCTGCAGGCCATGCGCGAAGCGCTGGGACCACAGGCAGTGATCACCTGCGACTCCAATCAGGTTCTCAGCCTGTCGGCAGCGATCGAGTTCGCGCGTGCCATCGAGACGCTGCGCCTCGACTGGTTCGAGGAGCCGCTGCGGGTGGACGCACCCGATGCCGACTGGCAGGCCCTGGCGGCCGCCTCTTCGACACCGCTGGCTGGCGGGGAAAATTTCCATGACCGCCAGTTCGACCAGGCGATTGCCTCCCATGTCCTGAAGGTGATTCAGCCCGACATCACCAAATGGGGCGGCGTCACCGGCAACTGGCATGTGGCCCAGGGCGCAGTGGCCGCGGGCAAGCGCTACTGCCCGCACTACTTCGGCGGCGGCATTGCGCTGCTGGCCTCGCTGCATGTGCTGGCGGCCGCCGGCGGCACCGGCCTGCTCGAATTTGACGCCCACCCCAACGTCGGCCGCGAGGCTGTGGTGGGGGCGCTGCTGCCGGTGCACGAGGGCCGGGTGCCGGTGCCGACCGGGCCAGGCCTGGGCAGCTCGCCGGATCTGGCGCTGCTGGGTCGCTATCGCACCTGGGGCGGCAAGGCGTGAACGTGAGTGAGCGCGTGAACGACAGCGTGAACATGGCTGCGCCCCTGACCTCGCAGGCGACGCGCAGCGGACTGCCCAAGGTCGGCTTCATTGGCGCGGGTCGCCTGGGCAAGGCGCTGGCCTGGAGCCTCGCCGGCGTGGGCGTTCCCGTGCTTGCGGTGGCCAACCCGGTCGATGCCGACGCGCGGGCGCTGGCCGGCCGCATCGAGGGCTGCCAGGTGATGACGGCGCAGGAAGTGGCCGATCGCTGCGACCTGGTTTTCGTCGTGACCCCGGACGGAGTGATCGAAGCGGCCACGCAGGCCTTGCGCTGGCGCGCGGGCATGGGCGTGGTTCATTGCAGCGGCGCGACCGAGGTGTCTGCCCTGAACAAGGCGCGCGAGGACGGCGCGCTCACCGGTGGCTTTCACCCGATGCAGACCTTTGGCGACCCCATGGCGGCGGTGGCCAGCCTGCCAGGGTCCACCATCACCATCGAAGCGCCCGAACCGCTGGACGGGCTGCTGGGCGACCTGGCGCGTCGCCTGGGCTGCCATGTGAACCGGCTGCCGCCGGGTATGCGCGGTCGCTACCACGCGGCGGCCGGCTTCACCTCGCAATTCATCAACGCCCTGTTCGACCAAGCGGCCCAGGTCTGGGCCTCCTGGGGCGCCACGCCCGAGGACACGATGCGCGCGCTCATGCCGCTGGCGCGCGGCACCCTGGCCTCGATCGAGTCCGCTGGCATTGCCGCCGGCATGCCGGGACCGGTGTCACGGGGCGACCTGCAGTCGGTGGACAAGCACCTCGACTCTTTGGCGCCGCTGGGCCCCGAGATGATGGCGTTCTACCGCTTGATGTGCGGCCAGACCATTCCGCTGGCCCAGGCCTGCGGCGGCATCGACGCAGCCACCGCGGCGCGGTTTCGGCAGGCACTGGATCTGCCGAATCCATGACGGGATCCATGACGGGAACAATGGCTGGATCGATCGCTGGATGAACGGCAGGATGTTTGACCACCGTGGTGGCCTCGTCCCTCAGCGCGGGGATCAGACCGGGGTCGCGTAGCGGGCGGTCGGGCGGACCGCTCGCAGGCCCCCATCGGCGGCGGCCTCGGGTGCTGCAGTGATCGTTCCCGCCAGCGCTGCGTCGATCAATGACGCAAGGCGCTCCGCCTGGGCGCTCACCAGTTGCAGGTGCGCGCCCGTGACCTCCTCGATCTGCAGCGGTCCGCGCAGCACGCGACGCCAGACCGTTGCCGGATCAAAGTAGCCAGGCAAGATTTCACGCGCGCGCACAAACAGCACCGGGCTGCCGGCGAAGGGGCGCGGCACGTATCGCGCGAGGCAAAACTCCAGCCGGGCGCGCACCGCGCGCTGGCGCGGCCCCATGGGTTGCGCGTCGGCTGCGCCGCCCTTGACAACCGGCCCACGGTCCGCCCTGGCCTGAAGCCAAGCCAGGCGCCCGGCACCATTCATCGCGGCCAGGCGGGCGAGCAGGCCACGCCCGCGCAACCACCACTGCTGCCAGGCGGGCAAGCCACGTCGCAGGTAAGGGTCGATGAGGCCCAAGAATTCGATTGGCTCTCCCTGGGCGCGCAGCAGGCGCGCCATCTCCAGAGCCACCAGCCCGCCAAAGGAGAAGCCGCACAGGGCATAGGGCCCCTGCGGCTGCGCGCGCCGAAGCACCTCCACATAGTCGGCGGCGATGGCCTCGACCCGCGCAGGCGGCAGCGGGCCGCCGTCCAGTCCCTGCGCCTGCAAGCCGGCCAAGGGACGCGGCCCGCGCAGCGCCTGCACCAGAGGCCAGCATTCCATCACCGTGCCGCTGAGGCCATGCACCAACACCAGCGGCCGCCCCTGGCCAGCCCGGAGGTCGACCCAGAGTGGATGAACCGGATGCACTGGGTGGCCCAGAGGGACCGCGCTGTCAACACCCGCCGGGGCTTGCAGCACCAGCGCCGCCAACTGGCGCGGCGTGGGCGCGTGCAGCAGGCTGGCCAGCGGCAGGCTGCAGCCGGCCAGCGGGCGCAAGCGGGAGAGCACCATGGCCGCATGCAGCGAGGTTCCGCCCAGGTCCATGAAGTGATCGTCGGGGCCGACGGCTGGCAGGTCCAGCACTTCGGCCCACAAGACCTGCAGGCGAGGAAGCAGTTCTTGGGCCAGGTGCGCATCGTTCGCTGCGCCCGGAGGCTGCGGGTGAGGCCCCACGTCAGTCCTCGGCTCGAACCCCGATTCGCAGGTGGGTTCAAGCCTCGGTTTCCGGGCCATGCTCAGGGCCGGGTCGGGCCTTGCCGCTGCGGCAATGAGGGCCAGGCATTCCGGATTGCGCAGGGACAGCAGGTTCACCGGCGCCTGACCGCACAGCGCCGCTCGCGCCGCCGCCTCGGACGGCTTGCCGTTGTGGGTGACCGGTAGCGCGGGCACCAGCAGCAGGCGATCTGGCACATGCGCGGGCGATAGCCGCTGGGCGATGGTGCGCCGCAGCCGCGCCAGCAGGGCCAGCTCGATCCGGGGTACGGATCCGGTTGCTACTGATGTTGTTGCTGCCGCCGATGATGACGCTGTTTTTGGCGACATTGCCGTTGATGGAGCCGCTGCTGTTGTCGTTACGGTCCCCGCCAACACCAGCAAAGCCACCACGCGAGGCGTCTCACCGGCCTGCTCCACCACCATCACCTCGGCCACCTCCGGTTCGTCGGCGAGCGCGCGCGCGATCTCTGCCGGCGCCAGCTTGATGCCCCGGATATTGAGCAGACCGTCGCTGCGCCCGTGCAGGCGCACGCCGCCTTCGGGGCCGAACTCGATCAGGTCCCCATGCGTCCACACCCCGGGGTGCTCGGCAAAGTAGGCGGCGTGAAAGCGCGCGCCGTCCGCGTCGCCAAAAAATCCCAGCGGCCGCGAAGGGAAGGGATTGGCGCAAACCAACTGGCCCACCCGGCTCTGTCCACTCGTTGCCCCTGTTGCGTTTGTTGCGGTCGTTACGCAACCCGCGCTCACTCCACTGACCGCGCCCTCCCCCCCGGACAAGGGCCGCCCCTCGCCCCAGACCTGCACGTCCAGCCCCAGGCTGCAGCATTGCGCGTGGCCCCGAGGCACCGGCAGATCGGGATGACCCAGCACAAAGCAGCCCAGAATGTCAGTGCCACCGCTGATCGACTGCAACGCCTGCGGGCCCACCGCACGCGCCACCCAATCAAACTGCGCGTCTTGCAAGATGGCGCCGGTGGAGAGAATGGCGCGCAAAGCCCCCAGGTCGAATTCGCGCGCCGGCTCCAGCCCGCAGGACTGCCCCAGCCGCAGGTAGGCCGGGCTGGTGCCAAAGACATGCACCCGCTCACGTGCCACCAGTGCCCAGAGCGTCTCGGCACCGTCCACCGGCCCGTCGTAGAGAACCAGGGTCACGCCGCTGGCCAGGGCCGCCAACTGCCACTGCCACATCATCCAGCTGCAGCTGGTGTGGAAGTACATGCGTTCGCCAGGCCGCAGGTTGCAGTGCAGCCGATGTTCTTTCAGGTGCTCGAGCAGCGTACCGCCGGCCCCGTGCACGATGGCCTTGGGCCGGCCGGTGGTACCCGAAGAAAAGAGGATGAACAGCGGATGGTTGAAGGGGTGAAGCGGCCAGTCGAACCGGGTCAGCTGGCCGGTGGCAGCCAGGGCCTCGAGCGTCCACTCTTGCCAGGGACCCTGGGGCGACGCACCGTCGACCGCCACCACGGCTTGCAGCGCCGGCAAGCGCCGGGCCAGGGCCGCAACCTTGTCGTCCAGCGGTTCGCCCGCGTCGTGCGGGCGCGGCGCAACATGGGCCAGCAGCCAGCGCGGGGCCAGCGGCTCAAAGCGATCGGCCAGGGCCTCGAGCCCCATCTCGGGTGCGGCCACCGACAAGGTGGCGCCCACCGCGGCCACCGCCAGGGCCACCGTCGCCGCCTCGGCGTCGTTGCGCAGCACCGCCACCACCCGGTCACCGGGGGCGAGGCCCTGGGTGGTGAAGGCATCGGCCAGGCGGGTCACCCGATCGCGCAGCGCGCCGCGTGACCAGATCTCGCGGCTGCCATCGCCATGACAGGCCACCAGTGCGGGCTGGCTGGCCCCCGCCACCGAGAGGTCCAGCAAGCGGTCGGCCCAGTTCAGGCACAGGTTCGGGAAAAAGCAGGTCTGCTCGATGCCTTCGCCCACAACGGTGGGCTGGGTGTCACCCTCCACACCGGCCCTGCCCGGTTGCAGGTCACACCAACCGAGGAAAAGGCGCCAGAAAGTCGGCCACTCGCGCACCGCCCAGGCCTGCAGGGCGGCGGGCGCAGTGAGGTCCTGGCCGCTGGCGGCGGACAGGGCGACGGCTAAAGTGGCCATCTGCGAAGGTGGTGGGGTGGACATGTGCGGCAGGACTCCCTGCCAGCCAGTGTGCCGGCGCGGGCCTCGCCGCAGCCGGGGCGTGACCCATGCGCGCGGGCTTCGTCCGGGCTGGCGCGAATGGACTGGGGGAGGGCCGGGGAACGGGCTAGGGGGAAAGGCCAGGGGAGGCTGGCGATATAATCTCGACCGGAAAGCCGGTGTAGCTCAGTCGGTAGAGCAGCTCATTCGTAATGAGAAGGTCGGGTGTTCGATTCATCTCTCCGGCACCACATTGAAAGACCTGACTTGTTCAGGTCTTTTTTTCGGCCTTGCGGATCTCGGCTTGAGTGCTTGTGACGGGACTTTTTAAGGACTATCTTCAGCCCCCCCTAAGGAAGTCCCATGCGCTACTCAACGCAGGTCAAACCCATCAGTTTTCTCAAGGCCCATGCCGCCGAGGTGCTGACCACACTCAGTGAGAAGCGAGAGCCGCTGATCATCACGCAAAACGGTGAGGCCAAGGCGGTGCTGCAGGATGTGGCGAGTTTCGAGGCAACCCAGGAAACCTTGGCTCTGCTCAAAGTGCTGGCACTCGGTAACGAGGAGGTGGCTGCTGGCAGGGTCAAACCTATCGGTGAGGTGATTTCCCGCCTCAAGGCCAAGAAGGCACAGGGCTGATGGCTGCCGTGTACCGGGTCTTCCTCACCCAAGGGGCGGAGCAGGACATTGAGGCGATCTATGACTACATCGCCGAATTTGACGCCCCGGCCAAGGCGCAGTAGGTGTTGGAACAGTTGGCGGCTGCGGCTGAAAAGCTGGCTGTCCTGCCAGAACGAGGCAGCTATCCGAAGGAACTGTTGGCGCTGGGGATCAAAGAGTACAGGCAGGTGTTCTTTAAGCCCTATCGCTTGATCTATCGAGTCACCGGTGACGCCGTCCTGGTCTATGTGATCGCAGATGGGCGGCGTGACATGCAAGCCTTATTGACGCGGCGCTTATTGGGTGCCTGAGCGTTCCGCGAGGTTCTGCAACATTGCGGCCTAAGCTGCAGGAGCCAAGGGCGTTTTGGGAATGAAAGATTGACTGGTTCTGGGTCTGTTCGATTGCCACTCTGAGAGCCTGTACCCGGCACCGAACCCCACAAAAATCACGTACACGTATTGCGAGACAGTCGTCAGCGTGTTTGAGTCGGCAATTTTCCTAATAGGCCCTCAATGCACCACCAAAGGCCGCTCTTCCCCCGCCGGCTTCTTGTTCTCCGCCAACCAGTCCGGCCAGCTCTGGGTCGGCCACTCCGCACGACCGTAGAGGTTGCGGAGAATGCCCAGCCACCAGCGCAGGTGCTTGGCGTCAAAGGCGAGACGGGCCAGCTCGGGGCCTGAGGTGGCAGTCTTGAACTTCAGCACGCAGCGGGCGGGCGAGAAGTTGAGATCCACCGTCTGCACCAAATAGGCGGCGACCGTTTCATTCTGCTTAGGCTTGACCGGAGGTGAGGGCGGCAGCGAAGACATGGCTGTTTTCATCGCCACGCCCTGGGCCACCTCCACCGGCAGCACATCGCCAGACTGCTTTTCCAGCCACTGGGCCAGCGCACCGATCAGGCGGTTGACCATGCGCTGCGTCATCCACAGCACCAGAACGCCGCCGTCGCCGGTTTCGCCCGACAGGCGCAGGCGGTCCTCGGCATCCACATACTCGGTGGTGACGCGCTTGAGCTCGGGCCCTGCGGGCGTGGAGGGCGCAGTGGGCGCAGCCGCGGCGGCCGGCGCGGCGGGCGTTTCAGGGGTGTCTTTGCTCATGTCGCGAACTTTCCAGAGGGGGGCCGGCGGGTCTGACCAGCGGGCCGCCCTGAAAGAGATGCCCACCGACCATAGGATACTCATCTTGGGCCGGACCTCGCAGCGCCTGGATTGCCCGCACTCCGACCTGATTCCCGACCTGATTGCCCCTCTGCGCCCATTCTTCGCCAGCCCGGCTGCCTTCGCCCGCTGGGCGATCGCACGCTAGGCGGCACCGCCCAGCAGATGTGAGGGGGTGGCCTGAATGCGCCGCTTTGCCACGCGGGTGCGGCACGAGCGCTCCACGCGCCCTGCCACCTGAGGACGCGCGCCGCTCCGGGGCGGCCTGAGGGGCGGCCCGAGCCGGCCCTCAAGCCCCTGCCAGGATCAGCCCTCGCCCTTGATGCCCAGCTCGTTGATCAGGGCGCGCCAGCGGCGGATCTCGGAGCCGATGTGTGCACCGAATTCGGCCGGTGTGTTGCCCACCGGCTCGGAGCCGTCGGCGGCCAGGCGCTCGCGTGTAGAGGGCAGCTTGAGGATGCGGGACATCTCTCGGTTCAACTTGTCGACGATGGGCTGGGGCGTGCCCCTGGGCGCCATCACCCCGTACCAGCCGGCCATGTCGAGCTTGACTCCCAACTCGAGCATGGTGGGAATTTCGGGCTGGGCGTTGGCGCGGCGTGTGGTGGTGACCGCTAACGGGCGCAACTTGCCCGAGTTGATGTGGGTGTGCGACTGCAGGATGGTCGAAAAGAGCATGCTGATCTGGCCACTGATCACATCGGCCATGGCCGGTGCGCCGCCCTTGTAGGGAATGTGCATCAGCTTGGTGCCGGTGACTGAACCAAATAGCGCACCGGCCAAGTGGCTGAAGCCGCCGATGCCCGAGGAGCCGTAGGTGAGCGTGTCGGGCTTTTGGCGCGCCAGGTTGATCAGGTCCTGCAGGGTGCGCACGGGCAAGGCCGGGTTGACCACCAGGCAATAGGGCTGTGTCGTGGCCTGGGTGATGGGGATGACGTCTTTCTCAAGGTCATAGGGGTGGCGCGCCTGCAGGGTGACGTTGACCGAGTGACTCGAGGAGATCATGGTCAGCATGTAGCCGTCGGGCGGCGACTTGGACACGGCCTCGACCGCGATGGTGCCGTTGGCGCCTGCCTTGTTGTCCACCACCACCGGCTGCCCCCAGGACTCGTTCAGGCGCTGGGCCAGCGTGCGAGCGGTGAGGTCGACCCCGCCGCCGGGTGCGAAGGGGCAGATCAGCTTGATCGGCCGGTTCGGATAGTCCGCCGCCGGGTCGCGCTGGGCCCAGGCGGGCAAGGCGATCGCCGAGGCTGCGCCCTGAATGAAGGTTCTGCGTACTAGGGTCATGGTGGTACTCGTCTCCGTTTTGATTAAGTATGCCGAGGTATCGCATCAACTCGCAAGGGGCGCAGGCACGCGCGGGAAGGCTGGCTGAAACTCCAGCACAGACAGGCGCTGGTGCAGAGTCTCGGCGGCCGGGCTGCCCAGCGAATGGCACAGCGAGAGAAAGCGTGCACGCTCGTCCTCGGGGCCAATAGGGTCTTGAGGCATGCCGCGAAAAGCCCCTGCTTCACGCGCAAAGCGCCGTCCGTCATGCAAGGTCACCTCCAGGCGCGCGCTCCAGGCGGTGGGCAGGTCGGTGGCCGGGCGCAGCACGATGGCCTGGCAGGTCTGGGCAATTGCCGGGTCGGCCAGCGCCGCGTCGTCGAATACGCGGGGGTCAGACGGATCCCGGTGCAGAGCCAGGGCCAGGCAAAACGGCACGCTGTACTGGGCCTGCATCACGTCCTGTGGCGCGCGGATGTCGTGGTGGCTACAGACCTTGGGCGCGCAGTCGAGGGCCATCGCTTGCACGTCTGCGGCGTTGAAACCTTCCTGCGCCATCAGTGTGCGCAGCGCCTGCACCGGCGCCTGCGCGGTGACGTGGCACGCGTAGCGCTTCATGCAAATGCGCAAGGTCTCCCATTGGACGCCCAAGCCCTGTGTGAGCAGCGCCGGCTCACCCTCGCGGGCATACACCTCCAAAAAGCCAAAGCGGCCCTCCAAAATGGAAGTGGGCCCATGAAAACCCGATTGCCCCAGGCGGGCAGCAACGATGCCGGCCTCGCAGGCTCGCCCCATGTGCAGGCGCTTGACCGCCGCGCCGCCGTCGGACTTGCTAAAGGCCAGCAGCCCCGCCGACATCGAGCCGGCTGCGCCCAGGGCACCCGCCAGGTCGTGCTCGGACAGGCCATAGACCATGCCGGCCGCGACGGTGGCGCCGTAAACACCGGTCAGACCCGGCGCATGAAACCCGAGCTTCTCACTGGTGTGGTGGGTGGCCGCGCCAATGCGAAACAACACCTCACAGCTCGCGACGAAGGCCAGCAGCGCGGTCGCGCCGTCGGCCCCGGTCTCCTGGCAGGCGGCCACCAGGGCCGGCACGAGGGCCGCGCCCGGGTGCACACCGGCCCCGGGAAAGCGCAGGCTGTCTTGCTCGAAGGCATGCACCGCGGCGGCATTGGCCAGGGCAGCCTGCGGCGCGTGCACCGCAGCGCCGGGACTGCCAAAGATGTCGCACACGCCCCCGGTGCCGTAGCGGCGGGCCAGATCCGCCACCTGACGGCTCCAGGCAAAGCCCGCGCCGAAGACCGCGCAGGCCACCGCGTCGGCGATGCAGGCGCGGGCCCGTTCCTTCACTGGCTCGGGGATGTCCTCCAGCCGAAGTCGGTTGGCAAAGCGCGCCAGTTCTTGCGCCGCAGTGGTCATGGGTGATCTCTCCTGATCCTGGTGGACCGGCCGGGGGGCGTGCCACAATCGCGCCCGTGACCAAGCCACGTAAACCGAACGTCTCGCTGGGGGATGCCGCCTACCAGGCAATCCGTGACGCGATCACCAGCAACAAGATGAAGCCGGGCGACCGCGTGTCCGAGTACATGGTTGCCGACTGGCTGGAAATCAGCCGCACGCCTGCGCGTGAAGGATTGCGCCGCCTCGAGAGCGAAGGACTGCTCACCTCCCACCCCAAGCGCGGACTGGTGGTCGCCGACTTCGACGAGGCCGCGATTCACGAGCTGTATGCGGCGCGCGAGCTGCTTGAAAGCATGGTGGCCGGCATGGCGGCACGCTTTGCCACCGACGCCGAAATCAGCACCCTCAAGCACATGCTCGAACGCGAGGCGGCGCTGGCCGACTCGCCCACGCGCATGTTCGAGCACAACCTCGAATTCCATCGGCTGATCGCCGAGGCTGCGCGCAACCGCTACCTGGTCAAGTTTCTGCAGTCGCTCTCCGACAC
>JAURKV010000183.1 GCA_030831585.1 Ramlibacter sp.
AGGCGCAGGGGGACAGCTCTTTGCCGCCTGGCATCGAAAAGTTCAAGATCCAGGACGCGATGGCCGAGAGCGGTAGAAGCCATCGACCACCCGGCCTGGCCGGCGATTGCCAGACCGGATGCAGCGGTGGCAAAGCCCAGTGAGCGTGTGAGGAATTCGCGGCGCTTCATCAGGTCGGAACGGGCCGGGTTTTTGAGGAGGGTGTTCGTTTTGAATTGATTCAGCAGTCTAGCCCTGCAGGAGAGTTTCCCCTGGAAGCTTGCCCCCACATGCCTCCATCCCCCGGGTAAACCCCGGACGACTGCCCCTATGCCGCGAGAGGGAAATCGGTCATCCTCTCGAGTGAAAAGGCGAGTGGCCTCTGGCCCCTGGAGAGGGGGCGGGCTGCAGTACTTTTTTGCCGCGCCCGGCGGGGCGGCAACCCGAGACCAAAAAAATAGGAGAACGACCTTGATTCGCTTCAAGCTCAATGGGCAGAACGTCCAGACCGACGCGCCCCCGGGCGAGCCCCTGCTGCAGGTGCTGTCTAACGACTTCCAGATGAACGGCCAGAAATTCGGATGCGGCAAGGCCCAGTGCGGTGCCTGCACCGTCCAGATCAACGGCGACCCGGTGCGCAGCTGCGTGGTGCCGCTGTCGGCTGCCGACGGTAGGTCCATCACCACCGTTGCCGGTCTGGCGGTGGGCGGCAAGCCCAGCCGACTGCAGCAGGCCTTCATCGACGAACAGGCGGCCCAGTGCGGGTACTGCACCGCCGGCATCATCGTTCAGGCGCAGGCGCTGCTGGATCGCAACCCCAAGCCTACCGACGCCGAAGTGCGCAGCGCGCTCGATGGCAACCTGTGTCGCTGTGGTGCCCACAACCGCATCGTGCGTGCAGTGCTGCGCGCATCGAAAGGAGCCTGACCATGAACCCAGTTCAATTCGAGCAGGCCCCGGCCAAGGCGGCGTCTTCAGGCCGTCGCAATTTCCTCAAGTCGGCGGGCTTCCTGTCCCTGGGCTTCACCATCCCCTTGCTGGACGTGCATTCCCAGGCCACCGCGCCAGCTGCCGCGCCGGCCGCCGCCCGGCCGCAGTTGCCTGGCGACTTGCAGCAAAACCGCCAGCTGCGCGCCTGGATCCGCATCCTCAGCGCCGAGAAGTCGGTGCAACTGCTAGTCGGCAAGGTGGAATTGGGCCAAGGCATTTTGACGGCCGTTGTCCAGCTGTGTGCCGATGAACTTGACGTTGACATCAGCCGTGTGCAGGTGGTCTCGGGTGACACGCTGCTCGTGCCCAACGAGGGTGTGACTGCGGGTTCGTTTTCCATGCCCAATTGCGCCACGGCGGTTCGCCAAGCCTCGGCTGAAGTGCGCGCCATCCTGCTCGATCTGGCCGCCACGCGCCTGGGGCAGGGCATGGCCGGCCTCAAGGTGGTTGACGGTGTCGTTCAGGGCAGTGGCAACGCGCAGGTGAGCTATTGGGATCTGGTCCTGGGACAGGCCCTGGATCGTGAAGCCAACGGACAGGCCAAACCCAAACCCGCCGCCGAGCACCGCTACATCGGCCGCTCAGTCCCCCGGCTGGACCTGCCTGCCAAAGTGCTGGGGCAATCCATCTTCGTGCAGGAGCTGCGGCCGGCGGGCATGGTCTATGGCGCTGTCGTGCGTCCGCCCACTTACGGCGCGTCGCTGACCGCTGTGGACCTGGCAGTCGCCGAGCGCATGCCTGGCGTCGTCAAAGTCATCAGAAACGGCAGCTTCCTGGGGGTGGTCGCACGCCGCGAGGCACAGGCGCAGGCCGCGGCCCGCGCGCTGGGTGACAGTTGCCAGTGGAACGTGCCCAAGCGCCTGCCAGGCACCCAGGCCATGCCGGCCTGGCTGGAGGCCACCAAGCCTGACCGGGTGATCGAAACCCTCAAGAAGCCCCGCACCAATGGCACGGCAACCACCCGCACCCTGGAGGCCGCCTACTACCGGCCCTACCAGATGCACGCCTCCATCGGTACCTCGGCTGCTCTGGGCACGATGGGTGCCGACGGCGTCCTGATCGTGCAGACGCACAGCCAGTCGGTCTTCGAGACCCGTGCGGCGATTGCCGGCATGCTCGGGATGCCCCTGGACAAGGTGCGCCTGCAGCACGTGCAGGGAGCCGGCTGCTACGGTCACAACATGGCCGACGATGCGGCTGCCGATGTCGCTTTGTTGGCGGCCGCCGTCCCCGGGCGGCCGGTGCGCTTACAGTACACCCGCGAGCAGGAGCATCTGTGGGAGCCCTACGGGTCGGCCATGGTCATGAAGACCTCGGCCAGCCTGGACGCGCAGGGCAACATCCAAGACTGGAAGCTCACCATTTTTTCCACGCCGCATGGCACCCGGCCCAGCGGTCAGCCCGGCAACCTCTTGCCTGCGCTTTACCTCGAAAAGCCGTTCACCCAGCCCAAGCCGCAAAACGGCGGCGCGCCCAATTTCGCGGCCGACCGCAATGGAATCGCGCTCTACGACTTCCCGGGCCAGGAGGTGCTGACGAACTTCATCACCGAGATGCCGCTGCGCGTGTCTTCGACCCGCGGTCTGGGCGCTTACGCCAACGTGTTTGCCATCGAGTGTTTCATTGACGAGCTTGCCCATGCGGCCAAGGCGGACCCGGTCGAATACCGTCTGCGCCACATGAAGGACCCGCGTGCGCGTGACGCGATCGCCAAGGCGGCAGAGGCCTTTGGTTGGTCGTCCTGGCGCAAGCAGCCCGGGCGTGGGCGCGGCATCGGTTTTGCCAAGTACAAAAACATTGCCGGCTATTGCGCAGTGGCTCTGGAGGTGGAGGTCAATCGGCAAAATGGCCGCATCCGCGTCCTGCGGGCGGTCGCCAGTGCCGACAGCGGCCACATCGTCAACCCGGACGGCGTGAGCAACCAAATCGAAGGCGGCCTGATTCAGTCACTGTCTTGGACCCTCAAAGAGGAAGTTCAGATGAACGACACGCAGGTCCTGTCGGCCGACTGGGCCAGCTACCCCATCCTCACCTTCTCGGAGGTTCCGCCGATCGAGGTGGTGCTGATCGACCGTCCCGGGGCGCCGTTCCTGGGCACGGGTGAGGCCTCGCAGGGGCCCACGGGTGCAGCGCTGGCCAATGCGGTCTTTGATGCTGTTGGTGTGCGCTATCGGCGCCTGCCGCTCACGCCGGACCGCGTGCTAGAGGGGCTCAAGGCCTGAGTCCGCTGTGGCTCTCAGCAGACCTGCGCGCAGCCAGGTTTGCTGAAGAGTCACGCCCACTGTGGTCGTGCCGGTTGTTCCCGGCGCGGGGTGGCCCTACTTCTTCACACTTTGTCGTGAGATTGCCGTGGCATGCGGCCGGTTCGAAGCGCATGTGCCCAATCGGGATGCCCTTGCTGATCGGCCAAAACCGCCATTGATTCGTGGTCATAGGGCACGCTGATGAGCTCACACACCCAGCCTTGCCTGGTTTTGTTAACCACTGCGTAGCGCGCCTCCGGGCTGCCGTTTTCCACCCGGTGATAGCGTGACCTGGGATAGGGGTGGTCGTCATCGTAGGCCGGCAGCCCCACGCTGCCAGGGTTGACGATCAGCAGGCCAGACCCCAACCGCACAGACCGTGCCACATGGCTGTGGCCACATGCCAAGAGCGTGATGTGCGCGGGTATGTGGGTGCCCAGTCGCTCGAGAATCTCGTTGCTCGTTGAAAGTTGCAACATCTCGTCGATCGGCGTTTCGAGTAAGTACTCGACGTCGCTGCGTGGACTGCCGTGACACAGTGCCACATCGGCCCCCAGTTGATCAGGCCAGCGTTGCCCTCGGTGAAGGTCTGCATCACAAGAATTGGCGTGGCTGCCTAGCCATAACTTGTCGGCTTGGCTCAATTGCCCGCTGGTGAAGGCGTCGGACGCGGCTTGGCATTCAAGCGGCAGTTGTAGTACCTGCCGCTCGTGGTTTCCCGCGATGTGTAACCAAGGAAGGTCGCGCAAGCGATGCGCCGTCTCTGCCGGCAATAGCGGCCCGCTCAGGGTGTCGCCAAGGTTGACCACCTGGTCAATTTGCCGACTCTGAAGGTCTGCAATGACCGCGTCGAGGGCCGCAAGATTGCCGTGGATGTCCGAGACAAGCGCTAGTCGCATGTTTCGCATGAACTCAATTGAGGATCGCGCAGGCCCGATCGGCTCTGTCCTTGTGCGCCGCGCTTCATCATGGAATCTGCAAAAGCGCCTTCATCTTGGCCCTGACATGCAGCATGACATCAGCGCTGACAACTGTCTTCTTTTTTGCGCGTCGGATTTTCCAGTCGAGAGACTTCACCTGGTCCGACAGGACTGCGCAATCAACGCCATCGACTCGGGTGATCACTTCGAACGGATACCCTTTGACTTTGGTGGATATCGGGCAACAGACCATCAAGCCCGCTTTGCCGTTGTAGCTGGCCGGACTGATGACCAAAGCAGGACGGTGACCCGCCTGTTCGTGCCCCGCCTGCGGATCGAATTCCAGCCACACAACGTCGCAGGCATCAGGGACATAGGCACGCGGCGCCATCAGAGTGCCTCTTTACCTACCGGTCGACCGAAGGTGACCTCATCGTGTGTATTGCTGGCGTGGATGCCATTGACCAGCGCATCAATGTCGTATTCGACCTTCTTGGAAGGTTGGATGATGATCCGGCCGCGCGAGACGACAAGATCTACCTTTTGCTCGAGTTCATAACCTGCCTCTTTCAAGAGAGTAGTAGGCAGACGCAGAGCGGGGCTGTTGCCCCATTTGCGGATGACAGTTTCCATGGCTTGAGCCTCCTCGTGGGTGTCTACATTGTAGATACTCATGGCGGCAGCGTGCAAGCACCGGAATCCGCTGATTTGAACAATTGACCTGCAAGTGCTCGAGTTCAAGACCCTCCCCAAAGCATGGGGCCTGAAAACTGACCGGGTCAGTGACGGTCTTTTTCTCGGGCGCTCGCGTCGATGGCCTCGGACCTTTGCACTGGCAGATTGAGCGTCACGAGCCAGCAGATGACGAGCATGGCCGCAGACCCCAGCAGCGCATACAGGAGGCCTCCCCACTGGTAAAGCAAGCCCGATAGCAGCGTTCCAAGGAAGCGCCCGAGCGCGTTGGCGGCGTAGTAAAAGCCCACGTCCTCGGCGGCCTTTTCAGACCCGGCGTAGGCCAGCACCAGGTAGGAGTGCACAGACGAATTGACCGCGAAGGCAAAGCCAAACAGCCCCAGGCCTGCCACAACGACCCACTCGAGGTGCGGCACCTGGGCGGCCACCGCAGCGGCCAAGGCCAGGGGCACCACGGCCAGGATGGCCGACCACCAGCGTGCGGCCGGCACCTCGCGCGTCAGGCCATCCTCACTGCGCTTGACGATGTTGGGCGCCAGTGCCTGCACCAGGCCGTAGCCAATGGTCCACGCCGCCACGAAGCCGCCCACCATGGGGAAGGTCCAGCCGACCGAGTACAAGAACACCGGCACGCCCACCACAAACCACACATCACGCGCACCGAACAGCGCCACCCGCGCAGCCGCCAGGCCGTTGATGCCTGCGTTCTTGGCAAACAACTCCTTGGCCGACTTGGATGCCTTGCTCTTGCCCATCATGGGCGGCAGGGAGGTCACCACGCCGACCAGCACCAGCGCCAGCAGTCCGGCCATGGTCCAGAGCGAGCCCTGAAATCCCAGCGTCTGGAGCATCAGGCCGCCCAGGAAGAAGCCCACCCCTTTCATGGCGTTCTTGCTGCCGGTGAACCAGGCGACCCACTTGAACAGTTGGCCGGCGCCTTGGTCCTTGGCTTGGGCTTGCGTCACCTTGATGGCCGACTTGCTGGCGGTTTTGGTCAGGTCCTTGGCGACGCCGCACACCCCTTGAGACAGCACGACCCAGGCCACGGACATGGCGGGTGTCCAGTGGGGGTCGAGGAAGGACAGCAGGGTAAAGCCGCAGATCTGCGTGACCAGGCCCACGGTCAGCATGCGAGCGATGCCATAGCGCGTGGCCAACCAGCCGCCGATCAGGTTGGCCAGCACACCCGCCGCTTCGTACAGCAGGAAAAGAAAGGCCAGGGTGAACGGGGAGTAGCCGAGGCTGTAAAAGTGCAGCAACACCAGCATGCGCAACGCGCCGTCGGTGAGCGTGAAGCCCCAGTAAGACGCCGTGACGATGGCGTAGTTCCGTTCAGCCTGGTTCATCAAACACCCAATTGCTCAATATGGCAGGCCAGATCCACCATGCGGGTGGCATAGCCCATTTCGTTGTCGTACCAGGCGTAGACCTTGAGCAGCGTGCCGTCGGTCACCATCGTCGACAGCGCATCGACGATGGCGCTGCGGGTGTCCCGCGCATAGTCAGAGCTGACCAGGGGGCGCTCCTCGTAGCCCAGGATGCCCGCCAGGGGTGATCCGGGCTGGGCTGCCGCCTTGAAAAGGGCGTTGACTTCTTCGGCCGTGGTGGCGCGCTGCAATTCAAAGACGCAGTCGGTCAGAGAGGCATTGAGCGCGGGCACACGCACCGCGTGGCCATTGAGTTTGCCTTTGAGTTCAGGGTAGATGAGCGCAATGGCTGTGGCGCTGCCGGTGGTGGTGGGCGCCAAGTTGATCATGGCGCTGCGCGCGCGGCGCAGGTCCTTGTGCGGGGCGTCCACCACCACGTTCGTATTGGTCGGGTCGTGCAGCGTGGTGATCTGGCCGTGGCGAATGCCAATGGCCTCATGGACCACCTTAACGACAGGGGCCAAGCAGTTGGTGGTGCAGGACGCAGCCGTCACGATGCGGTCTCGGGCCGGGTCGTACAGGTGGTCATTCACGCCCACCACGATGTTGAGCACATTGCCCACCTTCACCGGCGCGGCGACGATCACCCGCTTGGCGCCGCGGTCCAGGTGACCCTGCAGGGTCTCGGTTGTGAGGAACTTGCCTGTGCACTCCAGCACCAGGTCCACCCCCAGATCGCCCCAGGGAATGTCGGCGCTGGTGGCGTGTGAACTGAACGAAAGACGTCGATCGCCGATGCGGATGGCCGCGTCGCCGTCGGCCGCGATATCGGCCCTCCAGCGGCCCTGTACCGAATCGAAGGTGACCAGATGGGCCGTTGCGGCTGCTCCGCCTTTGATCTCGTTGAGGTGCACGACCTCCAGCCGGTTGTCTGCACGCGGGTCGTGGTCGGGCCGGTCGATGGCGCCAAAGGCGGCGCGCAGTGCCAGCCGACCCACTCGGCCCATGCCATTGATTCCAACTTTCATCTTTGTTCCTCCTATGTGATTTCGATGGTTTCTGATCAGCAGGTGGGAGCGCCGCAGGGTTTGGCGCCCTTGGGAGAGGGGGAGCAGTCTTCACCCTGGCAGCAGTGGTCGACCAGGTAGCCCACCAGTCCATTCATGTGGTCCAGATGGGGGCGATAGAACAACTGGCGTCCGTCCCGCTCCACGGTGACCAAGTCCGAGCGCGTCAATTCCTTCAGGTGAAAGGACAGGTTGGACCCGGCGAGCCCGAGCATCGCCGCGAGCGCCGAGGGCGTCAGCCCTTCCGGGCCGGCGCCGATAAGCGCCCGAAAGATCCGAAGGCGCGTTTCCTGGGCCAGGGCAGCAAGTGCGAGGACGGCGGTTTTTTCATTCATAATTCAATAATACTTGAATAATCGATCTTTACCCGAGCTCCGAATGACTGACCTTGCCGATCCCTCTTCTTCTGCCGCAAGGCCGGTAATCAGCTTTTTCGAGCGCTACCTCACCTTGTGGGTGGCCCTGTGCATCGTGGCGGGCGTCGCGCTGGGGCAGTGGCTACCCGGTGTGTTCAAGGCGGTTGCCGCCCTGGAGGTGGCCCAGGTCAATCTGCCCGTCGGCTTGCTGATCTGGGTGATGATCATTCCGATGCTGCTGAAGATCGACTTCGCAGCGCTGGGGCAGGTCAGGGCGCATGCGCGCGGCATCGGCGTCACCTTGTTGGTGAACTGGGCCGTTAAGCCCTTCTCGATGGCAGTGCTCGGCTGGATCTTCATCCGCCAGGTGTTCGCGCCCTGGTTGCCGGCAGACCAGATCGACAGCTACATCGCCGGCCTGATCTTGCTGGCCGCGGCGCCCTGCACGGCGATGGTGTTTGTGTGGAGCCAGCTGTGCAAGGGCGACCCGTACTTCACCCTCTCGCAAGTGGCGCTCAACGACAGCATCATGGTGGTGGCCTTCGCGCCCCTGGTGGCCCTGCTGCTGGGCCTGTCGTCTATCGCCGTGCCCTGGGACACCTTGGTCACGTCCGTGGGCTTGTACATCGTGGTGCCGGTCATCCTGGCCCAGCTGTGGCGCAAGGCCTTGCTCGCGCGCGGCAGGGCGCATTTCGAGGCAGTAGCAGCCCGCCTTGGCCCCTTCTCCATATCGGCCTTGCTGGCCACGCTGGTGCTGCTGTTCGCGTTTCAGGGCGAGGCGATTCTGGCGCAGCCTTTGGTGATAGCGCTGCTGGCGGTACCGATCTTGATTCAGGTGGTGCTGAACTCGGGCTTGGCCTACTGGCTCAACCGCAAGCTGGGTGTGCCGCATTGCGTGGCCGGTCCTTCGGCGCTCATTGGGGCCAGCAACTTTTTCGAGCTGGCGGTGGCCACTGCCATCAGCCTGTTCGGCTTTCAGTCGGGCGCTGCGCTGGCCACCGTGGTAGGTGTGCTGATCGAAGTGCCGGTGATGCTGGCTGTGGTGGCGGTCGTGAACCGAAGCCAGGGCTGGTACGAGCAGTCCAGCCAAGGAGTCCGCGGATGACTGTCACGATCTATCACAACCCCGCCTGCGGCACATCACGCAACGTGCTCGCGCTGATTCGCCACGCAGGTCTGGAGCCCACCGTCATTGAGTACCTCAAGACGCCGCCTACCAAAGACGAGTTGCGCGCCCTGGTCGCCGCCACCGGCCAGCCACTGCGCGCCTTGCTGCGAGAAAAGGGGACGCCCTACGCCGAACTTGGCTTGGCGGACCCCCGGTGGACCGACGAGCAGTTGCTGGACTTCATCGGTCAGTCCCCCATCCTGATGAACCGCCCCCTGGTGGTGACGTCGCTGGGCACCAAGCTGTGCCGCCCCTCTGAGGCCGTGCTGGAAATTCTGCCGGTCGGCCTGTTGCCGCCCTTCACCAAAGAGGATGGCGAACGCATCGTGGACAACGGGGTACGCCGCCCCCGGCCGTGATGCGCCGGAGCGGGTCAAACGCGTACCGCGCCGCACCAGCGCAGCGCGCTGTCTGCGGCGACGGCGATGGCGCGCAAATAATCTTCCACGTCCACCCACTCGTCATGGCTGCCGTTCTGACTCAAGTCGCCGCAGAGCGGGCCCAAGCCGACGGTGGGTATCCCTTTTTGCACCATCGGCACGCGGATGTCCGAGGAGGTATGCATGGCATTGACGAAGGGCGTCAAGCCCGTGACCTGCGTGACCGCCGCACTGACAGCGTCGAACAAGGGTGACTCGGCCGGGAGCTCGGCGCCCGTGACGCCAGCGAGCCACTCGATCACGGGGGGGTGATCGCGCAACCAGGCATCCTGCTGCGCGCACGAAGCCAGGCAGTCTGTGATTTCCCGCTGAACGCTTTCCATGCTTTCGCCAGGCGGGAATGAAATCGACACGCCCATCGTGCAGCGGGTGGGCACTCGGGTGAATCGCAGGGAGTCCCCGCAGGTCATGTGCGCCACCAGGATGTTGGTGGCACGGCCCACCACACTTTCGATGCCCGCATGGCGCACCCGGGCGGCGCGTGTGTTGCCGAGGGCGTCAAGGGCGGCCTTGAGCACCATGGCCTTGTCGAGCGCACTCACCGCGAGGTGCGAAAACGCAGTATGGCCAGGCTCCTGGGTGTCCGGCCCCTGGCCCGACACGGTCAGGCGCAGGTGCAATTGGCCGCCGCAAATGGCTTTGATCTCCTGCATGCCCAAGCCGCTTTCGGCAGGGTGCAGGTAAATTGCAGCGTCCCCGGTGTGTCCGTGTTGCAGCACCGCTGCAACCCCACGCGCATGGCGTTTGGACGGCGTGCTCGCCGCCAGCACGTCCCCCAGGGGCCGCAGGCCCGAGGCCACAATGGTTTGGATCGCTTCGGCCATGATGGCGATGCCCGCGAGGTCATCGGCAACACCCCAGCCGTAGATTCGCCCTTCGCTGAGGGTCGCGGCGAACGGATCGTGCTTCCAGCGCTCGACGTTTTTCACAGGCTCTCCGTCGGGATGCCCGAAAAAAATCAGGCTCCGACCCGCGCCTTCTCCCTTCAGGCGGGCAATGAGGCTGCAGCGCTCTTCTGTCGCAGCAAGGTCTCCTGTGGCGAATTCGTGCTGCATCTGCACTTTGGCGGGCGCGTAGTGAAGCGACTCCACCTGGCATCCTGCTTCAGCCAGGTGGTCTGCAAAGCATTGCTGCACGGCCGCTTCGCCGCTGCGCTGCGCCGCGATCAACTTGCCGAGGAAGGCAATGCTCTGGGCGCGACGCGCCTGGGCAGCTGCAAGCAGGGTCTGTGAAAAATCGTCCATATCCACTCAGGTCGGCTGAACGCCAGAGACCCGGACCAACTCGCGCCAGACTTCCCGCTGCGAGCGCATGAGGGCCGCGAATTCTTGTGGTGATGTGGGGTAAGGGATATTGCCGGCGGATGTCAGGCGTTGCGCCAGGGCCGGGTCCTTGAGTCCGTCGTTGATCGCGGTGTTCATGCGTTGCACGATGTCGGCGGGCATGTTGGCGGGCCCCATCACGGCGGAGAAGGACGGCAGGTTGTAGTTGGCGACACCTTGCTCTTGCACCGTCGGCATATCAGGCGCAAGGGGCCAGCGCGCGGCACTGGTGACGCCCAGCGCACGTACTTGGCCGGCGCGAATTGCGCCGATGATGCCGGAGAAGCTGTCAAACACCACCTGAATGTTGCCGGCGATGAGATCCACCAGGGCCTGCGCCGCACCGCGATAAGGGACGTGAGTCAATTCGGTACCCGTGCGCTGCATGAACAGCACCCCCAGCATATGGTTGGCCCCGCCCGCGCCAGCCGACCCGAAATTGAGTTTGCCCGGATTCGCTTTGGCATAAGCGATCAACTCTTGAATGTTCTTGATCGGTAACGCAGGATTCACGCAGACCACCGCGGTACCCAGCGAGAACGTCGCGATGGCGGTGAAGTCATCGACCCCCTCGTAACCCGCAGACCGAAACAACATGGGCGCGCCGAGGTGGGAGGATGGGCTCGCCATCATGATGGTGTAACCGTCGGGGGCTGATTTCGCGACGTAAGCAGTGCCCGGGGTTCCGCCCGCGCCGGCTCGGTTGTCGACCACCACGGGGGTGCCGAGCGCTTTCGCCAGCACTTCCGCCTGCAAACGTCCGGAGATATCGCTGGCCCCGCCGGGGGGATAGGGCACCACCAGGCGAATCGGTCGGCTGGGCCAGGCCGAGGCCTGAGCGTTTGCCGCGGTGCTGTTCAACATCCAGGGCAAAGTGGCCAGTGCAGCCGAGAAAGCGCGGCGTCCTTGTTTCATGGGAGTCTCCTTTGTGTCGGGGGTTAGCGTTGCAAAGTTTGACAGATACCGGTTCGTTTAGCCAAAGCCAGTCGCTTGGCGCCATCGTTGCCGGGGGTGAATATCGGTCGGGTTGCCCGCTTTTTGGCAAAAGCCCGACGAGTTGCGCCGTGGTGTCTTCAAACGTTACCGCTGACGGGACGATGATCAAAAGCTTTTTGCAGCAGCGGCTCGTTTTAGAAGGCAAGCGCCCTCCGGTAGAGGGCGCACACCAGGCCGGGTTGTGGGGCATCCCTTTTCAACACTGTCGGAAGTGGCGGCTGTAGTATCTGTACGGTCTGTGGTCTCCCGGTTTCTCGTCTACTTCACGGAGGTTCACGCGGGCTACGATGCTCCCCTGCCGCGTATGTCGCTCCCAGGGGCATCGGCTGCGGGTCGTCCTGGATCTCCGACCGATAAGGCTAGTTCAACGCATGTCTTTTTGTCTCCGGCTGCTCGCCGACATCGGCGGAACCAACGCCCGCTTTGCCTGGCAGGACGCGCCCGGCGCGCCCATGCGATGCATTGAAGTCTTGCCCTGCCAAGGGCACGCCGGGCTGGCGGAAGCGGCAATGTTCTGGCGCCAGAAAAATCACCTGCCCATGCCGGAGAGCGCGGCGCTCGCGGTAGCCTGTCCTGTTCAGTCTGACCATGTCCAGCTGACCAACAGCCATTGGTCGTTCTCCATTCAGGCGCTCAAGGCCCAACTCGGTCTAAAGCAACTGGCGGTTGTCAACGACTTCACCGCGCTGGCACTGGCCTTGCCTTCCATCGCGCCCGCCTACTTGCGCCAGATCGGGGGGAGGGGGGAACAGCCCTTCACCCGCCGGGCGCCTGTCGCCCTGCTGGGGGCCGGGACGGGCCTGGGCGTGTCGGGTCTGTTGCCCGACTCCCGGGGCGCCTGGCTGCCCTTGTCAGGCGAGGGCGGGCATGTCAGCCTGGCGCTGCATGACGAGACGCAGCACCGCATCTGGTCTGTTTTGCAACAGCGGTATGGCCATGTGTCTGCGGAGCGCGTGCTCAGTGGCCAGGGCATCGTGAACATCTATGCCAGCCTGCTGCACACCGGCCCGGGCCCTGCGCCCGACTGGGATTTGAATCCGTCCGCGGTGACCGCGCTCGCGCTTGAGCAGTGTGACCCGACCGCGCGGGAGGCGCTCTTGCAGTTCTGCCGCTGGCTCGGCGGGGTGGCGGGTGACCTGGCGCTCACCCTCGGCGCCACCGGAGGGGTATTCGTCGGCGGCGGCATTGCCCCGCGTCTGGGCACCTTCCTGGACGAATCGGGATTCCGCGAGGCCTTTGAGAACAAGGGTCGCTTTGCCGCTTACCTCCAGCCCGTCCCCGTCTGGGTCATCGACACACCCTCCTCAGCGGCCTTGCAAGGGGTGGCCACTCTGCTCGATTGAGGGCGTACAGCTTCAATACGCTCGCCGTCACTGCAGGCGACGTGAACACATACGGCGTGACCACGTCCGTCGCAAATGACCACCTCGCAAAGGCATACGCTACAAATGTTTGCGACGTTTCACTGAACGAAACCGATGCCGTAAATTGACATGCATTGTCGATTGTAGGTACATTCGACCCGATGTTTCGTTCGTCGAGCAGGTGTGGCGCCCTGCACGGTGAGGCGCCTTCACCAAGGCCTTCACCAAGACCTTGCCCAAGGCATTGCCCAAGGCCTTGGCGAGGGCGGGCCAGGGCACAAAAATGATTCTCAGGAGACAGCATGA
>JAURKV010000184.1 GCA_030831585.1 Ramlibacter sp.
GCGCGCACGCGCGGGCGACGCGGTGCTGATGTCGCCGGCCTGTGCCAGCTTTGACATGTTCCGCGACTACGCCCACCGTGCGGAGGTCTTCGTCGCCGCGGTCGCCCGCCTGGCCGAAGACGCTGGCAATCCCATGGAGGGCGGTCTGTGAACCTGGCTGCACTCGCACCCCAGCGCCTTGCGCAGCGGGTCACCGGCTGGATCACCGGCAACCGCAGCGGCGCGGATGACATTCTGGTGCCTGTGCGTGGCACTGGCAGCTATGCGCCGGCCACCGGCAAAGTCAGCCTGGCCCAGTTCGACCAGGCCTTGCTGTGGGTCATCGTCGGCCTGCTCGCCTTCAGTCTGGTGATGGTCTATTCGGCCTCGGTGGCGCTCCCGGACAACCCGCGCTTTCTCCGCTACAGCCACAACCATTTCTTGCTCCGCCACGCGATCGCGATCTGCATTGGCTTTGTCGCCGCGGTGCTGGCCTTCCAGGTACCTATTGCTACCTGGGAGCGTTTTGCGCCCTGGCTCTTTGTGGGCTCCCTGGTGGCTCTGGTCCTGGTGCTCATTCCTGGCATCGGCGTGGTGGTCAACGGCGCCCGGCGCTGGGTGTCGCTGGGCTTCATGAGCTTTCAGCCCTCGGAGCTGGCCAAGTTTGCCGTGGTGCTCTACGCGGCCAACTACATGGTGCGCAAGATGGAGGTCAAGGAAAGCTTCTTGCGCGCAGTGGTGCCAATGGCGATCGCGGTGGGCCTGGTGGGCGCCTTCCTGCTGGCCGAGCCCGACATGGGCGCCTTCATGGTGATCGCCATCATTGCCATGGGTATTCTGTTCCTGGGCGGGGTCAACGCCCGCATGGCTTTCATGATCGCCGGCGTACTGATCATCGCCTTTATTTTGATGATCGCGCTGTCCGACTGGCGGCGTGAGCGCATCTTTGCCTACCTCGACCCCTGGAGCGAAAAGCACGCCCTGGGCAAGGGCTACCAGCTTTCGCATGCATTGATCGCCTTTGGCCGCGGCGAGATTTTTGGCGTTGGCCTCGGCGGCAGCGTCGAGAAGTTGCACTGGCTGCCCGAGGCTCATACCGACTTCCTGCTGGCGGTCATCGGTGAAGAGTTTGGTTTCGTCGGCATCGTCGTGGTGATCGGCACCTTCCTCTGGTTGACCCGCCACATCATGCTGATCGGCCGCCAGGCGGTGCAGATGGACCAGCTCTTCGCTGGGCTGGTGGCCCAGGGCGTGGGCATCTGGATCGGCTTCCAGGCCTTCATCAACATGGGCGTGAACCTGGGCGCGCTGCCGACCAAGGGCTTGACCCTGCCGCTCATGTCCTATGGCGGCTCGGCGCTCCTGTTCAATTTGATCGCGCTGGCCGTGGTGATGCGTATCGACTACGAAAACCGCCAGCGCGGGCGAGGAGGGCGCGCATGACCCGCGAGACCGGCATGACGCCAGCAACGCAGCGCACCGCCCTGGTCATGGCCGGCGGTACCGGCGGCCATATCTTCCCCGGCCTGGCCGTGGCTGAATCTCTGCGCACCCGCGGCTGGCAGGTGCACTGGCTGGGCGTACCCGCCAGCATGGAATCACGCCTGGTGCCACCGCGCGGCTTTGCCTTCGAGCCGGTGCAGTTTGGCGGCGTGCGCGGCAAAGGCCCGCTCACCCTGGCGCTGCTGCCCCTGCGCCTTCTGCGCGCCTTCTGGCAAAGCCTGCGGGTGGTGCTGCGCGTCAAGCCGAAGGTCGTCATTGGCCTGGGCGGCTACATCACTTTCCCCGGCGGAATGATGGCGGTGCTGGCCGGCAAGCCCCTGGTGCTGCACGAGCAAAACTCGCGCGCGGGCATGGCCAACAAGGTGCTCGCCGGTGTGGCCGACCGGGTCTTCACCGCCTTTCCAAACGTGCTGACCCAGGGCCGTCGCCATGTGGCGTGGGTCGGCAACCCGCTGCGCGAGGCCTTCCTGTCACAGCCCGCGCCTGCCGCACGCTTTGCCGGCCGCAGCGGCCCGCTCAAGCTGCTGGTGGTGGGTGGCAGCCTGGGCGCCAAGGCGCTCAACGAGGCGGTGCCGCAGGCCTTGGCACTCATTGCCGAGGCCGAGCGTCCGCAGGTTACCCACCAGGGCGGCGCCAGCCAGATCGACGCATTGCGCGCGGCCTACCAGGCCGCCGGCGTGCAGGCTGAACTCACCCCCTTCATCGAAGACACGGCCAGCGCCTTTGCCGCCGCCGACCTGGTGATTTGCCGCGCCGGCGCCAGCACCGTGACCGAACTGGCCGCCGTCGGCGCCGCCGCGGTCTACGTGCCCTTCCCCCATGCGGTGGACGACCACCAGACCACCAACGCCCGCTTCGTGGTCGACGCGGGTGGTGGCTGGTTGCTGCCCCAGGGCGAACTCAGTCCCGCGCGGCTGGCGCAGCTGCTGCAGTCCCTCACCCGCGAGGAGTTGCTGGTGCGCGCGCAAGCAGCCAAGGCCATCGAAAAAACCCAGGCGACGGAAGTCATCGTCGCCGCCTGCGAGGAACTGGCGCAGTGAAGCACGCCGTCAACCACATTCACTTCGTCGGCATTGGCGGCTCGGGCATGTCGGGCATTGCCGAGGTGCTTCGCAACCAGGGTTACGCCATCTCTGGCTCTGACCTGGCCGATTCGGCCACGCTGCGCCGCCTGCAGGGCATGGGCATCACCACCTTCGTGGGCCATGCCGAATCGAACCTCGCGCGGGCCGACGTGGTGGTCACTTCGACCGCGGTGCAGGCCGACAACCCTGAGGTGGTCGCTGCTCGCGCGCGCAAGATTCCGGTGGTGCCCCGGGCCATGATGCTGGCCGAGCTGATGCGCCTCAAGCGCGGCATCGCCATCGCCGGCACCCACGGCAAAACCACCACCACCTCCCTGGTGGCCAGCCTGCTGGCCGAGGGCGGCCTGGACCCCACCTTCGTGATCGGCGGCCGCCTGAACAGCGCGGGCGCCAATGCCAAGCTGGGCGCGGGCGACTACATCGTGGTCGAGGCCGACGAGTCGGACGCCTCCTTCCTGAACCTGATGCCGGTGATGTCGGTGGTGACCAACATCGACGCCGACCACATGGAGACCTACGGCCACGACTTCGGCCGGCTCAAGCAGGCCTTCGTCGACTTCTTGCACCGCATGCCGTTCTACGGCACCGCCATCCTGTGCACCGACGACGCAGCGGTGCGCTCCATCCTGCCCGACGTGCAGTGCCCGGTCACCACCTACGGGGTGGGTGAGGACGCCCAAGTCCGCGCGGTCAACATCCGCGCAGTGGGCCCGCAAATGCACTTCACCGCGCAGCGGCGCAACGGCATCGTGCTGCCCGACCTGGAGGTGGTGCTCAATCTTCCCGGCCACCACAATGTGCTCAACGCGCTGTCGGCCATTGCGATTGCGGTCGAACTGAACATCCCCGACGCGGCAGTCATCAAGGCCTTCGCCGAGTTCCGCGGTGTCGGCCGTCGCTTCCAGAGCTACGGCGATCTGCCGGTGGCGCCGGCCCATGGCGGCGGCCGCTTCACCGTCATTGAGGACTACGGCCACCACCCGGTCGAACTGGCCGCCACCTTGTCGGCGGCGCGTGGCGCCTTCCCCGGCCGCCGCCTGGTGCTGGCCTTCCAGCCACATCGCTACTCGCGCACCCGCGACTGCTTTGAAGATTTCGTCAAGGTGCTCGGCCATGCCGACGCGGTGCTGCTGGCCGAGGTTTATGCCGCCGGCGAAGCACCGATCGTTGCAGCGACTGGTCGCGATCTGGCCCGGGCCTTGCGTGTGGCCGGCAAGC
>JAURKV010000185.1 GCA_030831585.1 Ramlibacter sp.
CCAGACGGTGACCCAGTGGCCCGTCGCAGCAAGCGGTGCGTTCATTCCGGGAATGCCAACCAGCGGCGCGCGCGGTCGACGATGGGGCGGTCGATCATCCGGCCGTCCAACAGCACCGCACCCAGGCCCGCCACGCGCGCCGCTTCATCGGCGGCGAGCACGCGTGCAGCCCAGGCCCGCTCCTGTGCCGTCGGCGAGAAGCCGCGGTTGACGATGGGCACCTGCTTCGGGTGAATGCAGACCGAGCCTGTGAAGCCCATGGCCCGGCCGGCGCGCACGGTGTGCTCAAAGCCTGCCACGTCGTCCACGACCGCAATGCTTCCGGCCAGGCCCCAGCAGGCCAGGCCATAGGCGTGCGCGCAGGTCAAAACCTGTTGTGCCGGCCAGGTCAGTGCCGCCGGTTCGGGCGGGACGCCCAGGGCCCCAGCGTAGTCCTCGGCGCCGAAGCCCAGCGCGCACAGGGCAGGGTGGGGCGCGACTTCCGCTGCCGCCAACACGCCCAGGGGGGTTTCCAGCAAAGCCGCAATGGGCGGTGGCGATTGGCCGTGGGCGGCCGCGTGGCCTGCCAGCGCTTGGGCAAAGTTATTCAGTTGGGCCAGCGTCTCCACTTTGGGCAGCATCACGGCGGCAAGGTGCGCAAGGGGCATGTCCTGCAGGTCTTGCTGCCATAGCGTTGGCTCGCTGTTCACACGCAAGACCACGCTGGCACCGCGCCGGGCCAGGTTCTCTACGGCCGCTCGCGCCATTGGGCGGGCATCGGCCTTACGGTCGGGGGGGATGGCGTCTTCCAGATCGACCACCAGCGCATCGGCGCCGCGCTCGGTGGCCTTGGCCAGCAGATGGTCTGCTGTCGCAGGCAGGAAAAGCAGCGAGCGCGCCTGCCGGAGGTTGGGCCTCAACTGCATTCGACGCCCCCTTGCTGCTTGAGGCTGGCGCACTGGGCAGGGGTTGCGCCCAGTTCGCGAAGCAGTTCCTCTGTGTGCTGGCCCCGCCGCGGCGCGGTGCTTCGGATGCTGCCCGGAGTTCCTTGCAGGCGAGGTGTCACCTGGTGCATGACCGTGGGCGCGCTCCCATCACCGCTGTCCACGCGCACATAGACGCCCCGCTGCGCAACATGCGAATCGGCCATGAGCTGTGACGGCGCGTAGATCGGTCCCACCGTCACCCCATGGCTGCGGAATACCGCCAGGCATTGCGCCTGGGGGAGGCCAGCGATGAAGTCGGCCACCATGCCGTCCAGTTCTTTGTCATTGCTCAGCCGCGCGGCGTTGGTGGCAAAGCGCGGGTCGTCGAAAAGCGGGCCACGGCCAATCGCTTCGAAGACCCGGCGCGCCATGGCGTCGGTCGATCCGCTCATGGACACCCATAGGCCGTCCTTGCAGCGATAGCTGCCCCGTGGCGAGGCAATCTTGCGGCCAGGATCTCCCTCCACGCCAGTGGCGGCATAGGCGCTGACATCTGGCCCCATGATGGCCAGCATGGGCTCCAGGAGCGACAGATCCACCACCTGTCCTCGGCCGCCGCGCACTTCTACCTCACGCAGCGCCGTCATCGTGGCGAAGGCCCCGGTGAGCCCGGTGATCATGTCGGCCATTGCCAGGTTCGGCAGTTGCGGGACGCCATCACCACTGCGGTGCTTGTGGGCAAATCCGCTGAAGCCTTCGATCAGGCTGCCGAAGCCCGGTAACTCGCGATAGGGGCCGCTCTGGCCCCAGCCAGACAGACGCACGATGACCAGACGCGGGTGTTCCGCAAGCAAGACATCGGGCCCGAGTCCCATGGCCTCCAGCGTGCCGGGCCGAAAGCTCTCAACCAGCACCTGGGCCGTACCCATGAGCCGACGCAACCAGCCTACCGCCTCTGCGTTCCGCAGGTCCAGTGCCAGGCTCCGCTTGTTGCGGGCATAGGTACGCCACCAGCCGTCAAAGCCCTGCTGGAAGTCGGCATGGGTCTCACGCCATTCGCGAAGGGTGTCGCCTGAACCGGCAGCTTCGACCTTGATGACATCGGCGCCAAAATCTGCCAGTTGCAGCGTCAACATATTGCCCGCGACCAGCCGTGACAAGTCGAGCACCCGCACGCCCTGCAGCGGGCCGGTTGCGGCGGGCTGTAGAGGCTGTAGCGGCAGGGAGGGTTCGGTGCTCACTCGTCTTTCAGCCCAAGTTGGCGTACCAGCGGACTCCAGACGGCAGCTTCCTTACCGAGCAGTTCGTTGAACGCGGGCAGGCTGACCTTGAGGGGATCGGTTTCGATGGCGGCGAAACGCTGGACGACCTCGGGGTTGGTGAGGACCTTGGTCATTGCGGCGCCGATCCGGTCGGCGACTTCCTTGGGCGTTCCTTTGGGCGCAAAGAGTCCGCCGATGACCGCAATTTGAATGCCAGGCGCGCCGGCTTCGGCCAGCGTCGGAACGTCGGGCAGTGAGCCTTCCCGCGCAGTGTCCGTGGTGGCCAGGGCGCGCAGGCGGCCACTCTTGATGTGGGGCATGGCGGCGGTGAGGGAGTCGGTGGCAAAAAGAACTTGACCGCCCATCAGGTCGGTGAGGGCTGCGCCACTTCCTTTGTAGGGCACGTGTGTGGCCTGGATCCCAGCCTTTCGCAGCACCAGCTCGGATCCCAGGTGGGTCATGGTGCCAACGCCGGCAGACGCATAGCTTTGCGGCTTGGCGCGCACTTGGGCAACCAATTCAGCCAGGGTCTTGGGGGCCGTGGGCGTGTTGGCCACCAGCACGGCAAACGGGGCGCGCATCACCGGTGCCACCGGGATGTAGTCGGCCAGGCTGTAGCGGGCATTTGGGTTCATGACCGGCACCACAAAGAGACCCGCCGTCGAGGTAAATAGCAGCGTGTAGCCGTCGGCTGGCGCGCGGGCTACCGATTGGTGGCCCAGGATGCCGGATGCACCGGCGCGGTTTTCGACAACCACGGTCTGGCCCAGTTGGGGGCCGAGGTAGCCGGCCAGCAGGCGCGCCATGACATCGCTGCCAGAGCCAGTGCCCTGTGTGACCACCAGCGTGATCGGCTTACTGGGGTAGTTATCGGCCTGGGCCATCGGAGCCCACGAACAAAAAATAGCCGCAGCGAGCAGGGAGCGGCGAAGTGCAGAATGCATGGAACCCTCTTTGGTGTTGGTGAACGCGCGCCCGAGAGTAAGGGAATTTATGTGCTAGAGCAAGTATTTCCATGAAGAGCAAAAAGACCATTTCAGTCACCCCCGCCGCTCTGCGGCGCCACCAACCGGAAGAGTTGATTACCTTCCGGGTTTCGGTGCTTTCGCAGTTGCTCTCTCGCGTGGTGGAGGGCTCGGTCAGCCAGGAATTGGGGCTGTCCAGTCGTCAATGGCGGGTGCTGATCATGCTCAATCGCTTGGGGTCCTCCACCTCAGGTCAGGTGGCAACCGCGACGCAGCTTGACCACAGCCAGGTGAGCCGGGCCAGTCACGAACTCGTGGACAAGGGCTTGATCGCGATGGACAGTGACCCTGCAGATGGCAGGCGCCAGCAGCTGTCGGTGACGGCTGCGGGCGTGGACGTGCTGCGCCAGGGCATCGTGGGATCACTGGCCCGCCAGGCGCGCCTGCGTAACTGCCTGAGCGACGAGGACTATCGGGTTCTGGGCAAGGCGCTGGCGCTATTGTCCACCGAGGCCAAGGCCATGATCGAAGAGTCGCGAGGCGCTCGTTGATCTCGCAGCCTTCAGTACGGCCATCAGGGCTGACTATGATTGAACGGTATCAGCCCAGGCAGGGGCGCAGGAGGGAGATGCATGACTGAAGTCAAAAAGGTCACGGGCCCCGCCTCGTACTTTCCGTCCATCGAAAAAAAGTACGGTCAGCCCATTGCGCACTGGATAGCCCTGGTCCAGAAGCAAAAAGGCATGAAGCACATGGAAATTGTTCAGTGGCTCAAGACCGAGCACGGCCTGGGCCATGGGCACGCCAATGCCATCGTTGCGTATTGCCTGGCCGCCAAGTCAGCGTGACATGACACGGCCCGGCGGGCTGGGTACGGGTGGCCCATGCCGCCCAGTGCGCCATCACTCGGCGCTCGGTATCGCTCAGCCCGGTGATGAATCAGTGCTTGTGAGCACTGTGGTCATGCGCCGCTGACGCCGATTTGCCTGGGTTCGAAGGGGGGGTGGCCCCCGCGTTCACTTGAACTTTTCCGCGCATGCCACCCTCATAGTGACCCGGAATCAGGCAGGCCATTTGCAGGGTGGAAGCTTGCGCAAAGCGCACCACCAACTCGCCGCTTTGCCCCGGAGCAAGCGCGATCGCGGCGCCACCGCCGTGGCTGTGGGCGGCATGGGGCACACCTTTCTTCATTTCGTCGGCGTGCTGCTTGATTTCTTCATCGGTGCCCAACACCAACTCGTGGGGCAACTTGCCGTCGTTGTAGACCCGTAGCTTGAGGGTTTCGCCGGCCTTCACTTCAATCTGGTTCGGGCTGAAGCGCATGTCATCGCCCATGCGGATGTCGATGCTGCGGTCCACCTTCAAGGCGGTCATACCACTGGAGGATGCGGCTGCCCCGTGGTCCTCTCCCGAGCCATGTCCCTGGGCACCGTGGGCGTGGCCTCCCAGGTATTGGGGGTTACGCTCGAGCCATTGCCAAGTGCCATAACTGCCCAGGCTGATGAGCACACCTGCCACCAGGGCGTAAAGCGTGCTGGCGGGCCGCCAGGCGCCGGAAGTGCTCAGTGCCATTGCGGGCACAGAAATGGCAAAGCCCAGGGGCACCACCCAGGCGCTGCGGGCGGGCGAATCGGGGAAATGCTGCAAGCCGCCGGTGAAAAACCCCAGGCCTACGGACAGCAGGGCGCCGAGCAGCAAGGTTTTCCAAAGTCCCTCCCGTGGCCCCGTGTCGTCCTCAAGGCGGTGCAGCATGAGCGCGCCGGCCACAAACAGCAAGATGCCCGCGGCAGCCGTCCACAGGGAGCGCTCGCCACTGAAAAAACCGTGATTGACCGCGCCCGAAATAAAGCTGATGCCGCTGTACTTCAGCAGCATGGCTGCATGTTGGTGCTGAAATGAGTCGCGCAAGGGGTGCTCCAGGGGATGAGATGGGCCTCAGGTCATGCCAAGACGGTCTTGACCGCATTGACTGCCCCAGCCTCGTGAATCTGGCGGCTGGCAATCTCGATCGAGGGTTCATTTAGCTTGATGGCATCTATTCTCAATGGGGGCAGGCGGGGGCCATTCTTGTCGATTTCTTACCCCTTGAGGGCTGAGGGTCGAAGTGCACCACGGCCGCCATGCGCCTGCCGGCCCGGTGGCCATCAGGGGGGCTGTCACGGCGGCCATCACTGTCCTCATCACGGTATGGGCCCGCGTCCCGCATTGATGGGCAGTGGCTCTTGAAGCGCCGCCCGGTCTGCTTGGCACAGCTTTTGCGATCCTTCTTGTACACAAGAATGGATGCTTCAAAGTGGTGCAAGTTACTGGTTCGGTCGCTCCTGATGTCCCTGTGTTGGGGAGCCCCGACGCTGCCTGGATTTGCCGGCTGACCCCATCCCCGGTGAGCCAGGCTTCGGACGAACAGGGCGAACAGGGCGATCAGGCGCTGGCGGGGCTGTCATTCGCCGTGAAGGACAACATCGATGTCGCTGGCTTGCCCACCACGGCGGCCTGTCCGGACTTTGCGCACACGCCCACAAGGACGGCAGTGGTGGTGGAGCGTCTGCTCCGCTCTGGTGCACGCTTGTGTGGCAAGACCAACCTTGACCAGTTCGCCTGCGGATTGAACGGCAGCCGTAGCCCCTATGGCGCCGTGCCCAATGCGTTTGACGCCAGGTACGTGAGTGGCGGTTCCAGCGCCGGTTCGGCCTACGCGGTGGCCACCGGGCAGGTGGACTTCGCGCTCGGCACCGACACCGCAGGCTCCGGGCGGGTGCCGGCGGGCCTGAACAACATCGTGGGGCTCAAGCCCTCGCGCGGTTTGATCAGCACGCAGGGCGTGCTGCCGGCGGCCCAGAGTGTGGACGTGGTGTCCATCTTCGCCCGCACCGTTCCGATGGCGCTGCGCGTGCTGGCCACAGCCCTGGCGCCAGACCCTCAGGATGCGTATTCACGCACGCTGCCCCTGCGTACTGCACCGTTCGGCAATGCGTTTCGCTTCGGGGTGCCGAGCGCGCCTGATTTTTGCGGTGATGCGCTGGCTGAGGCGGAGTTTGGGGCTGCGGTTCGGCGCATGGAGTCCCTGGGCGGTACGGCCCTTGCCTTTGACTACCAGCCCTTTGCCCGGGCCGCCGCACTGCTGTATGAAAGCGCGCTGGTCGCTGAGCGCTACGCGGCAATCCGCTCATTCTTTGACGATCACGCCGATTCGGTGATGGAGCCAGTGCGCAGCATCATTGCCCAGGGGCAAAAGTACAGTGCCGCCGATGTCTTTGACGCCCAGCGCAGCTTGCGCCTGATCGCGCAAGAAGTAGCCCCTTTGTGGGAGCGCATCGACTGCATGCTCGTGCCCACGGCGCCGACCCACTACACGATCGAGGAGATGCAGGCCGACCCGGTGGGGCTCAATCGGAACCTCGGCACTTACACCAACTTCGTCAACTTGCTCGACTATGCGGCGCTGTCGGTTCCCAGCAGCATCCGGCCCGATGGCCTGCCTTTTGGTGTCACCTTGATTGGTGCCTGCGGCAGCGACTGGGCCTTGGCGGAACTTGGCCAGCGCTATCACCAAGCGTCGGGCCTCTCCTTGGGTGCTACGGGTCAGGCGCTGCCTGCAGCCGAGGCGTTGGTCCCTGTTCCCGTCGACCCGATCGAGCCGCGCGTGCAGGTGGCAGTGGTCGGCGCGCACCTCTCGGGGATGCCTCTGAACTGGCAACTCACCGAGCGTGGCGCGCGCCTGGTGCGCCACACCCAGACCGCAGCCGACTACCGGCTGTATGCCTTGCCCGGCACGGTTCCGCCCAAGCCGGGGCTGGTGCGCGTTCCTGAGGGAACAGGCGCTCCCATTGCGTTGGAGGTCTGGGAGATGCCGACCGCGCAGTACGGATCCTTCGTCGCCTTGATCCCCGCGCCGCTGGGAATCGGCACGGTACGCCTGTCGGACGGCGCACAAGTGCAGTGCTTCGTCTGCGAGAGCGAGGCGCTGCGGGGCGCACGAGACATCACCCACCTGGGCGGTTGGCGCGCCTACATGCAGGCCATTGCCACAGCGTCCGCAGCCTCGGTCACGCCTGCGGCCTCAGACACGGCGGCAGCCTGAGTCACGCCCCACCCTGAAGCCACACCCTAGCCAAAGACGCGCATGACCGACCCGCAGCTTCTTGCCTACGCGAACGCCAGCGCCGAAGCGCTTGGCATTCCCATGGACGCGGCGCGGACCCAGAGAGTCGCGGGGTATCTGCGGCTCTCTGGCAGTTTCGCGGGCCTGCTGGACGCGGTTGCGATGGGCCCGGAACTGGAGCCGGCCGAGGTGTTTTGCCCGGCGCCATTTCCCAGCGTCGACCCTGCGTCAAGTGAGGGGCAGTCATGACGCGCGGTAACTCCTGGTCTGGGCGCGGCCAGCCGGCGAGCGTGCGGCTGGAGGAGGCACTGGCGCGCATCGACCTGACCGACGGCCGCGTCAACGCGTTCACCCACCTGACCCGTGAGCGTGCCAGGCGCGAGGCCGGGGCTGTGGACGCCCGCCGCGCGCGCGGCGAGGCGCTGGGGCCTCTGGCGGGCATGCCGTTTGCCGTCAAAAACCTTTTTGATATCGAAGGGGTGGTGACGCTGGCGGGCTCCAAGATCAATCGTGACCATGTCGCCGCCACGGCCGATGCCGTGTTGGTGCAGCGCTTGCGGGACGCGGGTGCCGTGTTGGTGGGGGCCACCAACATGGACGAGTACGCCTACGGATTCACCACCGAGAACACGCATGAGGGCCCGACCCACAACCCGCACCGCCTGGGCTTCCTGGCCGGTGGTTCTTCGGGAGGGTCGGCGGCTGCGGTGGCGGCCAGCCAGGTGCCGCTGACGCTGGGGTCCGACACCAACGGGTCGATCCGGGTGCCCGCGTCGCTGTGCGGCGTCTGGGGGCTCAAGCCCACCTTCGGGCGCTTGTCGCGCCGGGGCACCTACCCCTTTGTCCACAGCATCGACCACCTGGGGCCCTTCGCCGACTGCGTAGAGACTTTGGCCGCGTCCTACGACGTGATGCAAGGCCCCGACCCGCTCGATCCGGGCTGCCACGCCACACGCGTGCAGCCCGTCAGCCCCACCCTGGGGCATGGCGTGAAGGGCTTGCGTGTCGGCATCCTCGGCGGGTACTTTCATGACAACGCCAGCGCAGCGGCGCGCGCCGCCGCAAGTGCCGCCGCAAATGCCCTGGGCGCGATCGGCGGGCAAGGCGAAGTGATCTGGCCCGACGCTGCGCTGGGGCGGGCCTGCGCATTTGTCATCACCGCGTCCGAGGGCGGCAGTTTGCATCTAGAGGACTTGCGTCACCGAGCGCAGGACTTCGAGCCCCTGTCGGTAGACCGCTTCATTGCCGGTGCCTTGCAGCCCGCGCACTGGTATTTGCGCGCCCAGCGCTTTCGCCGCCGCTACCGGGACCGCGTCAACGCATTGTTTCAGCAGTGGGACCTGCTGGTGGCCCCGGCAACGCCGGTTGCCGCGCCGCCTATTGGCACCGAGTGGATCGATATTCAGGGCACGCGGCTGCCCTGCCGCCCCTCGATGGGGCTGCTCACCCAACCGATATCCGCCGCCGGCTGCCCGGTGGTCGCTGCACCGATGTGGCCGGACGGCACGGACGGTCTCCCCATGGGGGTGCAGCTGATCGCCGCCCCCTGGCGTGAAGACATCGCATTGCGAGCGGCCTGGCATTTGCAGCAAGCCGGTGTGGCTGGACTGAAGGAGGCTGACCTATGAATTCCCCGAAATTGGACATCAATCTGCCCGAAGTGGTGCGTGAGATGACCTCCGTCTTCATGCGCTACGAGCAGGCTCTGGTGAGCAACGACGTGGCTGTTCTGGACGAGTTGTTCTGGAACGACCCGCGCACCATCCGCTATGGCGCCACGGAGAACCTGTACGGGTACGCCGCCATCGAGGCCTTTCGGTCTGCGCGCCCGTCGCAAGGCTTGGCGCGTGAGATTTTCAACACCGTCATCACCACCTATGGCCGCGACTTCGCGACCGCCAACACCGAATTTCGCCGCACCGGCAGCCAGCGCACCGGAAGGCAGTCCCAGACGTGGATGCGAACACCTGCCGGCTGGCGGGTGGTCTCCGCCCATGTGAGCCTGCTCGATGCGTGACCTGAGTTCCTTGTGCAGACCGCTGGCATGAATCTCGCTCGCTTTTTTCAATGTCCCTCAACCTACCTGGAGAGTTCCTCATGACTGACCATTCCATGAATCGCCGCGCCTCGCTGAAATCACTGGCTGCCCTCGGCGCAGCTGGCACCCTTGGCGGGCTGAGCTCGCTTGCCTGGGCGCAAAAGCCGCTGACCGTCGGCGTGATCTATGTCGGCCCACGCGATGACTTTGGCTACAACCAGGCCCACGCCCAAGCCGCGGCTGAACTCAAGAAGATTGCTGGCGTGAAAGTGGTCGAAGAAGAGAACGTGCCCGAGACGGCTGCCGTGCAAAAGAGCATGACCGGCATGATCTCCCAAGACGGTGCGACGCTGCTGTTCCCCACCTCCTTCGGTTACTTTGACCCCCACATCCTGGCGCTGGCGCCCAAGAACAATGCGGTGCGCTTCTCGCACTGCGGCGGCCTGTGGACCGAGGGCAAGCATCCCAAGAACGTGAGCAGCTTCTTCGGCTACATCGACGAATGCCAGTACCTCAATGGCGTGGTGGCCGGTCATATGACCAAGAGCAACAAGATCGGCTTTGTGGCGGCCAAGCCGATTCCGCAGGTGCTGCGCAACATCAACGCGTTTTTGCTGGGGGCTCGTTCGGTCAAGCCGGGCATTACCTGCAGCGTGATCTTCACGGGTGACTGGTCGATGCCGGTCAAGGAAGCCGAGGCTACCAACAGCCTGGCCGATCAGGGCGTGGACGTTTTCACCATGCACGTGGATGGCCCCAAAGTGGTGGTGGAGACCGCAGCAAAGCGCGGCAAGATGGTGTGTGGCTACCACGCCAGCCAGGCCAAGCTGGCCCCGAACGCGTACCTCACCGGTGCGGAGTGGAACTGGCTGACCGCGTACAAGACGATCATCGACGCCGCACGTGACGGCAAGCCGCACCCCAACTTCCTGCGTGGCGGTCTGAAGGAAGGTTATGTGAAGACCTCGGCCTACGGCTCGATGGTGACCGACGCCGCCAAGAAAAATGCCGACGACATCAAGAGCAAGATGATCGCTGGCAGCTTCGACATCTTCAAGGGCGGCACGGGTGGCCTCAAGGACAACAAGGGCAACGTGGTGATCGCCGGTGGCAAGACACTCAAGCAGACCGATATCGAGCTCGAGAAGATGAACTACCTGGTCGAAGGCGTGATCGGTTCCATCTGATCGCCAAGCGCGCACGCTGGAGCCTTTTGCCATGCGACAGACGCTGATCGACATTGGACTGCCGGTGCTCGCACTGCTGGCGGCCTTGCTGATCTTCGGCGGCTTTGTCGCCATCGGTGGCGTCAATCCCCTGGAGCTCTGGGCCCTTCTGTTCAAGGGCGCCTTCGGGGACTGGTTCTCATGGCAAAACACCCTCCAGCGGGCTGCGCCGCTGATGCTCACCGCGCTGTGCGTCGCGCTGCCGGCGCGCGCTGGCCTGGTGGTCATTGGCGGTGAGGGTGCGTTGGTGCTCGGTGGCTTGGCGGGTGCGGCGCTTCCCATGGTCATGCCAGTCCCCTCGGGGTTGGCTGGTCTTTCCATGATCTGCATGGCCGGCATTGCTGCGGGCGCGCTGTGGATCGCCTTGACTGGCGCGCTGCGCGAGTACCGGGGCATCAACGAGACGATCAGCAGTCTGCTGCTGGCCTATGTGGCTATTGGCTTGTTCAAGCACCTGGTGGAGGGCCCGCTGCGGGACCCGGCCAGTCTGAACAAGCCGTCGACCCTCCCGCTGGAAGAATCCCTTCGCATGGGCGGAATTTTCGGCTCCGAGGTGCATTGGGGCCTGGCCATGGGTGTGGTCTTGTGTGTCTTTCTGGGTCTTGGACTGCGTTTTACCGTCTGGGGCTTTTCGATCCGTGTGGTGGGCGGCAATCCGCGGGCGGCGCAGCTCGTGGGCATGCCGGCATCCCGCCTGGTGCTTCTGGCCTGTTTGCTGGGCGGGGGGTGTGCGGGCCTGGCCGGAGCGGTGGAGGTGGTGGCGGTGCACAACGCTGCCAATGCATCGTTGATCGCGGGTTATGGCTACGCGGGGATCCTGGTGTCTTTCATTGCACGACACAACCCGATTGCCGTCATTCCGGTGGCCATCCTGTTCGGCGGTTTTGGCGCCGCGGGCAGTTTGCTGCAGCGCCGGCTGGGCTTGCCCGACGCCTCGGTGCTGGTGCTGCAAGGCATTGCCTTTGTTCTCATTCTTGCCAGTGAGGCATTGCGAGATGTCCAGTGGCGCGCTGTCTGGCGCAGGCTCTCGCAGCCTGCTGGCCCCGACCGTGCCAGCGCCATTGCGCGTGGGCAATCAGTCCCCTCGAGCTCACCATGACAGCTGACCAGTGGATCGCCCTTTTTGCGGCACTTGCAGGCGGTGCCCTGCGCGTGGGGGTACCTTTTCTCTTTGTGAGTCTGGGTGAGTGCCTGACTGAAAAGTCTGGGCGCATCAACCTCGGCCTCGAGGGTGTGCTGGTGCTCTCGGCGATGGCGGCTTTCGGGGGCGCCTACCTCAGTGGCTCCGCTTGGGTCGGCGTCTTGGTGGCTGCTGCTGCCGGGGCGGCGTTGGCTTGTCTTCATGCGGTGCTGTGCTCGCTGCCCCGCGTGAATGACGTGGCCACGGGCATTGCGCTCATGCTGCTCGGAATGGGCCTGGCGTTTTTTCTTGGCAAGCCCCTCATTCAGCCTCAGGCACCCCAGATTCCGGCCTTGCCTTTGGGTGATTGGAGCGACATCTCGTCGGTCCGCGCCGCGCTGCAGATCAACGCTTTGCTCCCCATCGGCCTCCTGCTGGCGGTGGCACTCGCCTGGGTATTGGGTCGAACCCGCGTCGGGCTGGTGTTGCGCATGGCCGGAGATTCAGCCAACGCGGCCCGCGCCCTGGGCTACTCGGTTAAACGTATTCGTTTATGGGCCACCATGGCCGGTGGCGCGATCGCCGGCTTGGGGGGCGCATCGCTCACCCTGTTCTACCCCGGCAGCTGGAACGAGGGCATCTCCAGCGGGCAGGGTCTGATTGCGGTCGCATTGGTCATATTCGCCCGCTGGAGCCCGCTGCGCTGCATTGCCGCAGCGGCATTGTTCGGTGGGGCTGGCGCGATCGGCCCCGCGCTGCAATCGATCGGCATCGGGTGGGGCTATCACCTGTTCAACACGGTTCCCTATGTGCTCACCCTGTTGATTTTGGTGAGTACCTGCAGGCCCGGCACGGCGTCTGCCGGCAGCCCTGGCGAACTCACAGCCAACGCAAAGTAAAGGAGAAGAGCGATGAGCGGTCTTGGAGGCTTGAACAAATCAGCCCATGGCGTGGTGATGGGGCTGGTGCAACTGCAGCTGCCCGTGGTGGACACCCCGGTGCAACTGGCGGCGCAGGTTCAGCGCATTGTGCAAATGGTGGCCAAGGCGCGCCGCAACCAGTCCACCATGGATCTGGTGGTGTTTCCCGAGTACTCGCTGCACGGGCTGAGCATGAGCACTTCACCGGAGCTGATGGTGAGCCTGGACGGCCCGGAGGTGGCGGCCTTCAAGCAGGCCTGCCAGCAAAACAGGATCTGGGGCTGCTTCTCGATCATGGAGGCTAACCCGCATGGCAACCCGTACAACAGCGGGCTGATCATCGACGACCAAGGCGAAATCCGGCTGTACTACCGCAAGCTCCACCCCTGGGTTCCGGTGGAACCGTGGGAGCCGGGCAACCTGGGTATTCCTGTGTGCGAAGGTCCCAAGGGCAGCAAGCTGTCCCTGATCATCTGCCACGACGGCATGTTCCCGGAAATGGCGCGCGAGGCGGCCTACAAGGGCGCCGAGATCATCATCCGCACCGCCGGCTACACCGCGCCAATTCGCCATGCCTGGAAAATCACCAACCAGGCCAACGCCTTCCAGAACCTCGCCTACACCGCCAGTGTCTGCATGTGTGGCAGCGACGGTACCTTCGATTCGATGGGGGAGGGCATGTTCTGCAATTTCGACGGCACGGTTCTGGTCGAGGGCGGCGGGCGCCCGGACGAGATCGTCACCGCCGAACTGCGCCCGGACCTCGTGCGTGAAGCACGCAGCGGCTGGGGGGTAGAGAACAACATCTACCAGCTCTATCACCGCGGCTATGTGGCGGTGAAGGGCGGCGCCCAGGATTGCCCCTACACCTTCATGCAGGACATGGCAGCCGGGCGCTACCAACTGCCTTGGGAGGTTCAGGTGACCGACGGCACAAGCTGCGGGTTTGCGGTGCCCACACGCCACTACCGCGGCCCTGAGTCGCATCCCCTGGTGCCTGATGCAATGGCGGTTGCGGGAACCACTTCGCTCAAGAAGGCAGCCTGACCATGACCCAGCGCTTTGTGCAGGCCAACCCGTATGCCTGGCCCTGGAACGGCGACCTGCGGCCCGAGAACACCGCACTGGTCGTGATTGACATGCAAACCGACTTCTGCGGTGCGGGCGGCTATGTCGATGCCATGGGCTATGACATCTCGCTCACCAGAGCGCCCATCGAGCCGATTCAGCGCGTGATGGCGCGGATGCGTGAGTTGGGGTTTCACATCATTCACACGCGGGAAGGCCACCGCCCCGACCTGTCGGACCTGCCGGCCAACAAGCGTTGGCGCTCGCGGCAGATCGGTGCCGGAATTGGCGACCCAGGGCCCTGCGGCAAGATTCTGGTGCGTGGTGAAGCCGGCTGGGAAATCATCCCCGAGCTAGCGCCCCAAGCCGGTGAGGTGATCATCGACAAACCCGGCAAAGGGTCGTTCTGCGCAACCGACCTCGAACTCGTCTTGCGCACCCGCGCCATTGACAATCTGGTGCTGTGCGGCATTACCACCGACGTGTGCGTGCATACCACCATGCGCGAGGCCAATGACCGAGGCTTTGAATGCCTCATGCTGTCGGACGGCACCGCCGCCACCGACCATGGCAACCATTTGGCAGCATTGAAGATGATCACGATGCAGCACGGCGTGTTCGGCGCCCACGCCGATTCGGCGTCCCTGCTGTCCGCTCTGGGCTAGAGGCCTGACATGAGCGTTGTTCGCATCAACCCGCCGGCAGCTCCTGAGGGCGCCATGGCGCTCCAGACCTTTCTGCTCACGAAGCGGTTTGGAACCTTTACCGCGCTCGACCAGGTGTCAATCGACGTCCGGCCCGGCACGGTTCACGCGCTTCTGGGCGAGAACGGCGCGGGCAAGAGCACCCTGGTCAAATGCATCGCAGGCTTTCACACCGCCGAGGAGGGCGCCATTCTCTGTGATGACCGCGAGCAACAAATTACCAACCCTGTGATGGCCCGCTCGCTGGGCATCGGCATGGTCTACCAGCATTTCACACTTGCGCCGGGCATGACAGTGGCCGAAAACCTGTTGCTGGCGGGGGGGAAGGTGCCCGCCTGGATTGATTGGCGGCGCGAACGTGAGCGTCTGGCGGCGTTCATGCAGACAACGCCGTTTCGCATGGACCTTGATGCGTACCCTGGGGCGATGGCGGCTGGCCAGAAGCAAAAGCTCGAACTGTTGAAGCAGCTGTATCGGAAGCCGCGGTTGCTGATTCTGGATGAACCTACCTCGGTGCTGACCCCGCAGGAGGCGGATGAAGTCCTGGGCCATGTGCGCGAGTTCGCTCGCAGCGGTCAGTGCACCGTCCTGCTCATTACCCACAAGTTCCGCGAGGTGATGGCCTATGCCGACGATGTCACGGTGCTGCGGCGCGGCAAGGCGGTGCACCACGCTGCGGTTTCCGAGGTCACGCCTGCGCGGCTGGCGCAGGCGATGATCGGACAAGAGGACGCGAAGGCGAGCGACGCCGGGCCCGATGCCGTTCGCACGCCGGCGGAGCCGGTTTCTCGTGCGCACGCCGTCGGCGCCGACTTTGGGGATTCGCAGGCCGGGCTTGCGGTGCGTGACCTCTGTGTGCTGGGAGACCGTGGCACGGTGGCCGTGGAGCAGGTGAGTTTTGCGGTACGTCCCGGAGAAATTTTGGGTGTGGCGGGCGTGTCCGGCAACGGCCAGCGCGAACTCATGGAGGCGATCGTCGGTCAGCGCGCCCGGCTGTCCGGGGCTGTCCAGGTTCGCGGTGTTTCCTACCAAGGTTCGCGCACCCAGAACCGGCAGCTCAAACTGCGTAGCCTGCCGGAGGAGCCGCTGCGTAACGGCTGCGTGGGCACGATGAGCGTGTCAGACAACATGGCCCTGCGCGATTTTGATGTGGCACCCCTGAGTCGCGGTGGCTGGCTGCGGCCAGGGCTGTGGCGGCAGCGCGCCCGGGAGTGGATTTCCGAGTACGGTATCAAGACGCGGGGGGAGGGCGCGCCCATCGCCAGCCTCTCTGGCGGTAACGTGCAACGTGCGGTGCTCGCGCGCGAGCTGGCCGGAGAAATTCAGGTCTTGATCGCGATGAACCCGGTTTTTGGTCTGGATTTCGCTGCGGTACGCGAAATCCATTCGCGCATCCTCGGCGTGCGCGCCAAAGGGGGTGCTATCCTTTTGATCAGTGAAGACATTGACGAACTCCTCGGCTTGGCCGACCGCATTGTGGTCATGAGTGAAGGCCGGATCGTCCACGAAACAGCGGCTGCGGACGCGCAGCGCCATGTGCTTGGCGCCTACATGGGTGGCGGGCATCACACGCAAGATCAAGAAGAAGTCGAGGCTGCCTGATGCGTCTACAGGCCAACCCATTCGCGTTCGAGTTCGAGCTTTCTCGCACGGCCCTTGTCATCATTGACATGCAACGGGACTTCATTGAGCCCGGTGGCTTTGGCGAAACCCTGGGCAATGATGTCTCCCGCTTGTCTGCCATCGTGCCGGCGTGCAGGGAGGTGCTTGCGGCTTGGCGCGCCGCCGGAGCCAAGGTTTTGCACACACGCGAGGCGCACCGGGCCGACTTGTCCGACTGCCCGCCGGCCAAACGCCAGCGCGGTCAGCCCACCTTGCGCATTGGTGATGTCGGTCCGATGGGACGCATCCTGGTGGCCGGCGAGCCTGGCAGTCAAATCATCGACGTTTTGGCGCCTGCGACCGGCGAATGGGTGATCGACAAGCCGGGCAAGGGCATGTTTTACGGCACCGGTCTGCATGAGCGCCTGCAGGAGGCAGGCGTCAGCCACCTCATTTTCATGGGAGTCACGACGGAAGTCTGTGTGCAGACCTCCATGCGTGAAGCCAACGACCGCGGCTACGACTGCTTGTTGCTCGAAGATTGCACCGAGAGCTATTTCGCGCACTTCAAGGCCGCCACCCTCGAGATGATCCGCGCGCAGGGGGCCCTCGTGGGTTGGACCGCGCCCAGCGCTGATCTGCTGGCGACCGTCCGGGGTCATTGAGAGACCAGCCATGGAAGCCATCGTCAAACCCAGCGGCCAGCGCGAGGGCTCACGCGCCGACGCGGTGTATCAGCAGGTCAAGCGCGACATCGAAAACTTTCAGCTCGTCGCCGGGGACCGCTTCACCGAAAACGAGATCTGTGAGCGCCTGGGGGTGTCGCGCACGCCAGTTCGCCAGGCCCTGTTCCGCCTGCAACAAGAGGGCCATGTGGAGGTGCTGTTTCGCAGCGGGTGGCGGGTACTTCCCTTCGACTTCGCCCGTTACGACGCGCTCTATGACCTTCGCATGCTGCTGGAGACCACCGCGGTTCGGCGCATTTGCGAGGGCTACGGCCAAGTCGACCGAACACAGATCGATGCCCTGTCACAGATCTGGCTGGTACCGGTGGCGCAGCGGAGCGGCGACTCCCATCAGGTGGCGCAATGGGACGAAGCCTTTCACTGCGCGCTGGTCAGCGCCGCTGGAAACGCCGAAATGGCCCGCGTCCATCACGACGTGACCGAGCGGATTCGTGTGATTCGGCGGCTGGACTTCACCAAGCAGCCTCGCCTTGACCACACCTACGATGAGCACGGGAAGATCCTGCGTGCCCTCAAGGCCAAGCGAGCCGAGCAGGCAGTCATGCTGCTCAGCGCTCACATCATGACCAGCCAGTCCGAGGTGCGAAAAATCACGCTGCACGAGATGCACATGGCGCGCCTGAAAGGGCAAGCTGACAGCCGCTAGGTCGCTTGAGTGCGGCCTCGCGCGCGGGCCCGGTGTACCCGCTTAGTTGTCCCCGCTGAGCGTCTCGCGGCGCCAAAGCTGGGGAAACCACCGGATCCACAGTGCGCCGACCAGCAGACTCCCCATCGCGCCCACAGTCACCGCTCCGGCCGCCCCCAGCCCGTGGGCAGTCATGCCGGCCCGGAAGTCTCCCAGGTGGTTCGAGGCGACGATGCACACCGAATTGATGGCGCTGACTTTTCCGCGCATCTCGTCTGGCGTATCGATCTGGACCAGAGACTGGCGAATGACCACGCTCACCATGTCGGCCGCACCGCTGATCGCCAAAGCCACGACCGACAGCGCCAAGGAGTGAGAAACACCAAACACGAGCAGTGCCCCGGCATACACCACCACGCTGCCGAACATATAGCGCCCCGCCTTGCGCTGAATGCTCCATCGCGCCAGAACCACCGACACGATGAGGGCGCCGATTGCCGGTGCACCCCGCATCAGGCCCAAGCCCCAGGAGTCCACAGCCAGAACGTCTTTGGCATAAATGGGCAGCAGCGCCGTGACGCCACCGAGCATCACCACAAAGAGATCGAGCGTGATGGATCCCAGGATGGATGGGTGACTGCGTACGAAGCGAAAACCGCTGAACAACTCGCTGAGGGAGCGACTGCGGCTCGGCGGTGGGGTGAAGTCCGAGTGCACGCGGCGAAAGAAGAGGGCCGAGATCGACAAGGTGATGCCGCACAGCACCAGCACCGGAAGCGCTCCCCAAATCAGCAGCAGGCCGGCGATGGCCGGGCCGGCAATGAACATGGCCTGCGAACCGGCGCTGCTCAGCGCCATGGCGCGCGGCAGCAACCTCCCTGGCACCAGGCGCGGTGCCAGCGATTGCTGAGAAGACATGAAGAACGGCCGCAAACTCCCCAGCAGCGCGCAGAGGCAAAGAAGCATCGCGCTGGACATCCAGCCGCTGGCCTCAGCCACAATGAGCAGGACCAGGCTCAGGGCCTCGGTGACCATGACCCCGAACAGGATCAGTCTGCGGTCGACCCGGTCGGCCAAATCGCCAGCCCAAAGAAAGAACACCAGTGAAGGCAGGAACTGAACCAGGCCGGCGATCCCCAGCAGCCAGGCGGAACCCGTTAGCTCATACAAGCGCCAGGAGATCCACAGCCCCAGCATCTGGTGGCCGGCCGTAGCCGCAATGCGACCGAACCAGTAGTTGGCAAAGGCGCGGTAGGACCAGAGCCGATCAGTGTCGGTCGCAGGAGAACTGCTCGGTTCAGTCACGGTCAGTGGCAGGCCCGCCGGGCTGTCAAGACCACCACAGGAGGCGCCGCTCCAGCCAATCGGTCAACTTGACAAAGGCAAGCGCCAGCAAGGAGGTGTAGATCACCCAAGCGTACATGAACGAAGTCTGGAAGAACTGTGCGGTGACCGCAATCTGCTGGCCCAGGCCACCCGACGCCCCGAAGAACTCGGACACCACCACCAGAATCATGCCCAGCGTCACCCCATTGCGAAAGCCGGCCATGAGGTAAGGCATGGCAGACGGAAGCACCACTTTGTAGAAGATTTCATGGCGGCGGTAGCCAAACACCTGGGCCACTTCGAGCAGTTGCTTGGACGTCTGTTTGGCGCCCACATAGGCGTTGAACAGCATCGGAAACATCACGCCGATCAGAACGATCAGGATGCGGGAGAGGTTGCCCACGCCCATGAGCATGATGAATACCGGGTACAGCGCAACCCGTGGCATGGCTGAAAAGAACACCACATACGGGTCGACGATATCGCCAAAGCGACGCCACCAGCCCATGGCCAGTCCGAGCAATGCGCCCGCCAGGCAGCCCGCAACCACGCCCACCACGTAGATATAGGCCGACTGCCGCAGGTGCGTGAAGAATTCGCCCGACTTCATCAGGTCGTAACCCGCTGCCAGGATTTCCGTGGGTGAACTGAGGAACAGCGGGTTGATGATTTTGTAGCGTGACAGTCCCTCCCAGAGAGACAGCACCACCAGCAGGATCAGGAGGCTGTAGATCCACGCAGGAAGAGAAGTATTCTTTTTCACTGGATTTGCAGCTTTTTCCAAATGTGCTCGCGCAGGTCCTGGAAATAGGACTGGGTTCGCACGAGCGGGGCTCGGGGCCGTGGAATGTCCACAGGGATGATTTCCATCACCGTGGCCGGACGCGAAGACAGGACAATGATCCGGTCGCCCAGGTAGATCGCTTCCTCAATGTCGTGGGTGACCAGCAGCGCCGAGGTGTTGCCCTCGGCGACCACCTTTTGCAGGTCGTGCTGGAGCGATTGGCGGGTCATGGCGTCAACCGATGCGAAGGGCTCGTCGCACAAAAGCAGCTTGGGCTTCACCGCGATGGCACGGGCAATGCCCACCCGCTGCTGCATGCCACCCGACAACTGCTTGGGCGCAAACTGCTCAAAGCCCTTGAGCCCGACCCGATTGATAGCGTCTTGCACCCGGGCAGACTGCTCCTGGTCTGTCAGACCCAGCGTGTGCAGTGAGAACCGCACGTTTTGCTCCACGGTCAGCCAGGGCATCAGCCCCGACTGCTGAAACACCATGGAGCGCTCCGGGCCGGGGCCATCGATCTCTTGACCTTGCAGGTTCACATGGCCCTGGTTGGCCGTTTCGAGTCCGGCAATGATTCGCAGCAGGGTTGTTTTTCCCGAGCCACTGGCACCCACGATCGTGATGAGTTCTCCCTCACGCTGGGTGAAGGAGACGCCCTCAATGACCGATAGCGAGCCCTTTGCCGTATCGAATGTCTTGTGGATCTGGTGAACTTCAAGCAGGTCGGACATGCGCAGGTCAGCCAAAGTTCACGCCCAGTTCATTGAGAACGGTGCGAATGGGGTCGGCAGCCACGAGTTTTTCGCGGGGAACCTGGTTGAGGGGAACGTTCATCCCCTTGGCGGCTTTCTCGATGTCAAATTCAAAGTCGCCGCGGGACGCGTCCATGCGCATCATCCAATGACCGCGGTGCAGTTCCCAGGATTCTTCGGCAGTCTTTGCGTCCATGCGGTAGGGTGCGGCGGTCATGACTTCCATGGTGAACGCCTTGTCCTGGCGCATGCGCAGGGTGGCCTTGACCATCGCACGCAAAAATGCGCGCACGGTGTCCGGGTGGTTTTCCAGCGTTGCGGTGCCTGTGGACCAGCCGAGGTTGGCCGCCCCGTTCTTCATGCCTTTGGACTTGCGCCAGTCGTTGTAATCGATCAGCTTTTTGAAGCCCTGCTGGCGTGCACGGCCGAACAGGCTGTCGTTCATGTTTGCAGCGTCGACCGTGTTAGAGGCCAGCGCACCAAAGCCGTCAAAGCCTTCGACGCGAACCACATCGGTCAAGGCCACGCCGGCATCGGTGAGCAACTCGTTCCAGACCAGATCGAGTGTTTCGCCAGGGCGCACAGTCTGGATACGCTTTCCCTTGAGGTCGGAGAACTTGTCAATGCCGCTGCCCGGGCGCGACCAGAAGTTGTAGGGCAGCAGGGTGGAGACCATGGCAATTTGGCGCACGGGGGCGTTCTGCCCCATCACCGCGCGGATCACGGTGTTGGCACCCAGGCCGAACACGCCACGCTCGCTCATGGTCAGCTGCGTGACCTCGCTCCAGCTTCTGAAGTTGCTCACCGTGACGTTCAGGCCCTCGGCCTTGAACGCATCCATACGCAGGGCGGCATCGACAGCGGCGGCATGATTGAGCACTGTGAGCGGCCGCGCGATGATGATGTTGGGGCGAGAGAGGGCTTGTGCACGCACATAGGCCGGCGCAGCCAGCAATACGGCGGCCCCCAGGCCAGCCTGAATGAGTTGGCGGCGTTGTGTCTTGTTTGTGGCTTTCATGGAGTGTCTCCTCTTGGATGGTGGCTGATTGGCGATCAGGAAGCGGCGCGGGCGGCTTTTTGTTCTTCTGAGTCGTTCCAGGTGAAGATGGAATAAGCGTGCGGATGAACCGTACCGCATCGCTTGCAGGTGCGCAGGCTCAGCTCGGAATTGAACACCTCAAAGGCGTCCTCCTCGACGGCATAAAAACCGGGCAGGCCCACGCGACCGGTTTCCACCTCGCGCATGTACAGGGGGTTCAGGCAACTGGTGCAAAACCAGGCGAAGCGGTCACGGCGGCCCCGCTTCGGGAAGCCCTCGATCAACACCGTGACACGCCGGGTCTCCGAGAGGGTGAGGTTCATCGCGAGCTCTTGCTCGTCGTTGATGTGCCAGAACCCATAAATGTGCTCAGAGCGGTGCGGAACCAGCGGCGGCGTGAACATCATGTGCCGGCGCGGCTCCACCGCAATCTTCCCGTCCACGATCTTGAGCGTATTGCCGTTTCGCATGCCCAGACGAGAGGGATCATTCTCGTGGAATCGCAGTCCGATCAGCATCTCTCCAACCGGGAAAAAGCTGCGATATCGAAGCGCCGCATCGTCGTCGAGCATGTCGACGACGGTCAGCGCCCCTTTGCGCCCCACGATGTCTTGCAGCAGGGCAAAGGCATCATCGGACAAGCCCGGCTTCGGGCCTGCGGAAGTGACTTGGTCCATACGGCTTCTGGCCTCAGGCGGCTTTCCGGCTCTGCTTGCTGTCGGCGTAGTAGCGCAGCGCGCCCTCGTGGTACTCGACGCCCGGGGTCTCAAACATGGCCTTCACGTCAATCGGGTAGATCATGGGAGAGTGCTTGATCGGCATCCAGCGGTACTGGTTTTCAATCACACGCTTTTTCTCGGCCATGACCTGCGCGACGCGGTAGGCGATTTCAGGGTCCAGGTCACGGCGGCAGATGATCAGCCAGTCTGCCCAGTCGATGCAGTCGACGTCGCCACCGGTGTAACCAAAGGTCGCGGGAAGCTTGGCCGGACCGTAGCCGTACTCCTTGGCCAGGTGGTCGAGCAGCGCTTTGTCGAAGGACATGAAGCGCCCGCCGCGGTCGTGGATCAATTCGAACCACGGCTTGAGCATCACTGCCTCGTGAATCAGGATGTCCGCATGGCCGTCGATGATTTTTTCAACGCCCTGGCCGGGGCCGCGGTCGAGGTGAAGCAGATCGCCACCCCATGAGCGCAGGCGATCTTGGGTGATGCCGTAGAACTTGAGGATCTCGTGGCTGGCAAAGGCCACCGATGCGCCGTCGTCCTCGAGGTCGGCGGCGATGCGCAGCGGCAGTCGCTGTGCGGCGATGTCGTGCAGGGAATTGATCTTGACGTGGCTGGCCACACCGCAGGTGAGACGATCGTCGTGCTGGAGCGCGCCCAGGGTTACCAGGTCGGGGTAGGCCGTGGTGAAGGGGCCGCGACCTTGGCGTGCGAGGTTCAGGTTTTGGGTGGGGGTGATGATGCCCAGATCAGCCTCGCCGCGCGCCACGCGGTGGATGTTGTCAACCACGCCGTTACCGAGCTTGATGTCAAAGCGTGACTTGGGGTCGAAGTGGTCACGCAGGCCCCACATGATCCAACCCGCCACGCGAGTGAAGTTGGTGGTGCCCCAGCAGGTGGAAAAATCAAGTTCAATTTTGCGTTGTGTCATGCTGTCTCCTTTGAAATTTGTTGTTTGGCGGCGAGCGCCGCGGCGGCGATGGCGTCGGGATCGAATTCGTAGTCAGAGCAGTTGATGACGGTCACATCGCCCTCGGCCAGTTTGAGCTGGCAGCCGAGGCGGAACCCCTCTTGCTTGCCCCAGCCCTCAATGAACATGGCCTCACGCGGGCGAGCCGGCGCGGGCTGACCGTCCACCACGACGACCGCGCAGGTGCCGCACAGCGCCGACGAGCCGCAAAACCGGCGCCACGGCTCTCCGGCTGCCTCCGCTGCTTGCAGGAGCGATTGGGTGGGCGTTGCTTGCAGCTCAAGCTGCCGGTTCAAAACTCTAAAACAGGCCATCACGTCTCCTGGAGGCTCTTTTCTTCCAGGGATCGTAAAGTACTTTGTGGATTAGGAACAGCGTTCCGCCGAGGGGAACGTGTCGTTCCGGGTCTGTGTGCTGTCATCTGCGCGAGCAAACTCAGACGCTCAGATAGCGCTCGGCAAGATCGCGCACATCGGCCTCGCTTACATCGCGCTGGCTGTGGACGATCTGTCCAGACTGGAGCACATGGAGGTCGTCCGCCATGCTGGCGGCCACACGAAGATTCTGTTCAAACAGCAGAACATCAATGCCGCTGTCGTTGACCTTCTTCAGGGTGCCCACCACCAGATCCACCATGATCGGTGCCAGGCCCTCGGTCGGTTCGTCCAGGACCAGGATTCTGGGGTGTCCGCTCAGCGCACGGCCAATCGCGAGCATTTGCTGTTCGCCCCCCGACAGCACCGACGCCAGCTGGCGACGACGCTCCTCGAGCCGCGGGAACAGGTCGTAAAGGGAGTCCAGCGTCCACGTGGGAGGGCTGCCATCACGTGGCGGATGCGCAGCGACTTGCAGGTTCTCCTCGACACTGAGTGAGGCAAATACCCGCCTTCCCTGGGGCACGTAGCCAATTCCCAGTTGGTGTCGGTCCCAGGTCGCGCTTGATGAAATGTCGCGTGTCCCGCCTGGCGACGCGACCGCCCCATCGGCCGCCCCATCGGCCGCAATGGTCATAGTGCCCTCGGCGGACGGACCGGTCAGCCCGAGCAGGGCCCGGGCCAGGGTTGTTTTTCCAGCGCCGTTGCGGCCGATCACCACCACCTGCCGGCCATCGCCGATGCCCAGCGTCAGTCCCTGCAGCACATGGCTGTCGCCAATGAAGACATCGAGGTCACAGACGTTCAGCTGCATGCGGCTTGTCACCCCAGGTAGATTTTTTGAACCAGCGGGTGGGCTCTGACCTCGTCCGCAGTGCCCGAAAAGATTGCTTCGCCTAAATAAAGCACGGTGATCTGATCGGCAATCGCCAGCGCATCTTCGAGGTGGTGTTCGACCATCAGGACCGCGATGTTCTGGGACAGGTCGTCCAGGCGCCTTGCCAGGACCTGGCGCTCCTGGGCGGTCAGCCCCGCCATCGGCTCGTCCATCAGCAGCAGGGCCGGTTGGTTCGCCAGTCCAAGGGCGATCTCCAATTGCCGCTGCTCGCCGTAGGCCAGCTGACCCGCTGTCATATGCCGCTTGGCCTGCAGGCCGCTGGTCTCCAGCAGGGAGGCCATGTGGTCCTGGACCTCGGCTGCCGTACGTTTGCCCAGATGGGGCGCAGGTGCCTGCACCGCCAGCCGCAGGTTGTCTTCTACGCTCAGTTCGCGAAACAGGCTGGCCACCTGGAAGGTTCTGGCGATGCGCCTTTGTGCACGCTGGTGCGGCGCAAATCGGGTGATGTCTTGCCCGTCGAAGTGGACAGACCCCGATGTGGGCTTGTATTGGCCGGACGCGACGTTGAAAAGTGAGGTCTTTCCGGCGCCGTTCGGTCCGATTAGGACATGGCAGCCGGTTGGGGCGACATCCAGGTCAACCCCACGCAAAATGTCCACGCCGCCGAGCGAAAGGCGCACGCTGCGCATTGAGAAAAGAGCTTGGGCTGCCATCGTCATCACGTCTGTTTGTCAGATCGCTCGGGGAACAGCCGGTTGAATGCGCCAGCCAGCCCGCGCGGCGCCAAGATGGCGACGGAGATGAACAGAATGCCTTGGAGGGCCTCCCAGTGCGATGTCCAGCGCGTCACGAACTCCTCCGCGCCTACCAAGACAAGCGCGCCCAGCAGCGGCCCGACAAAAGTGCCTGCGCCGCCAAGAATGGTGATCAGCATGATCTTTGCCGAAATCACGATTCCGAGCAGCTGTGGACTTACGAAGCCGGCGTGAAACGCGAACAGGGCGCCCGCCAGACCCGTGATGGTGCCCGACAGAACGAAGGCCGCGAACTGGTACACCCAGGTGTCATAGCCCAGGGCTGAAAGGCGCCGGTCGTTGCCCTGCAGGCCCTGAAGCACTCGCTTGAAATGTGATTTGTGCAAGCGATAGAACACCACACAGACCAGGAAAAAAACCGCTGCGACGGCATAGTAGAAAGCGGAGCTGCTTTCGGCGGGGACGCCGGGCATGGAGAGTTTTGCGCCCAGGCGCATGCCATCGTCTCCGCCGGAGAAGGACCGCCACTTGAACATCACACCCCAGGCCAGTTGCCCCAAGGCGACGGTCGCCAACAGAAAGTAGACCAGCCGCGTGCGCAGAGCTAAAACGCCAAAAATTGCCGCCATGACAGTCATGCAGGCAACAGCGGCGACCAGCAAAAGCCAGGATGGTCCTTGCCAGTACTTGGCCAGCAGGGCGACTGCATAGGCGCCGCCCCCAAAAAAGGCCGCATGGCCGAAGGAGGGCATGCCCGCGTACCCCAACAGCACGTTGAAGCCCAAGCCCACGATGGCCCAGATCAGGATCAATGTCAGTACACCCACGCCGTATGGCGACGAAAGCATGGGAAAGATCACCAGAACGGCCAGGAGTGCCAGACCTACCTTCCAAGCGGGCACCGTCCGTGCGCGCTCGACCCAGGGTTGCAAGCGGCGTGCGAACCCCTCGGGCTCCTTGCTGCCGCGGGTGTCGCGGGACACCGGCACCACATGCGTCAACACCCGGCCCGACAGGCCACTGGGCCTGAACAGCAGGATCAAAAGCAGCGGGAGGAACAGCATGAACATCGAGGCTTCGGGAAACAGGATCTTCCCGACCGAATCGATCACACCGACCAGCATTGCGGCCAGGTAGGCGCCCCCGAGCGAGCCAATCCCTCCGACCACCACCACCACCAGGGCCAGCAGAAACACCTCGAGGTCCAGGCCCGATCGGGCGCCCAGGAAGGGCGCGCCAAGCCCGCCCGCCAGCCCGGCGAGAAGGCCGCCAAGGCCGAAAATAATCCAACGCAACCTCGGAACCACCACGCCGCTGGTCTGCGCCATTTCCTCGTCGTCGACGGCGGCTCGCACGATGCTGCCCAAACGCGTGCGTTCGAGCAGCCACCACAGCGCCAATGCGACGGTGAGCCCGCATCCGATCAGGAACAGGCGGTAGGCGGGGTAGCTCATGACCCCCATGGGGACCGACCAGTCCCAAATGTCTGGCACCTGCACCACACGCGGCGTGCCGCCCCAGACCCCGTGGAAGACATCCGCGAAGATATGCAGCAGCCCCAGGGTGACCAACACCTGGGCCAGGTATTGGCCCTGCAGCCTGTACAAAAGAAAGCGCTCAGAGAGCGCGGCAACCAGTGCGGCGACGATCGCTCCGCCAGCCACGGCCACGACCATGCCGGTTCCTGCCTCGACTAGGCTGTACGTCAGATAGGCCGCAGCCAGGTAGAGGGACCCATGGGCCAGATTGATGACCTTCAGCACGCCGAAGATCATCGAGAAGCCCGCCGCTAGGAGGAACAGGAGGCTGCCGTACGCGACTCCGTTGATGATGGAGAGGGTCCACACAGTGCTAGGGCCGATCACCCAACCCTTTGCGGGCCAGGTTGAAGGGCTGCAGGAGGTTCAGCGCGCCTGCCAGTTCTGGTCGACGCCGGTGGCAATCGGCGCCACCAGTTCGGGGATCGGCTTGCCGGCGCGATCGACGATCTTGACCGCGTAGAGGTTGAAGACGACGTTTTGCTTGTCGTCAAAGCGGAAGGGCCCTTGCGGCGTCGTCGGCAGATTCACCCGGCGCAGCGCAGCCAGCAACTCGGCCTTGTTTTCGACGCGCCCGTTGACTGCCTCGATGGCCTTCGCCAAGGCCATGGCGCCCACATAGGCTCCCGCGGTGGCGGACCCCGGTACCGACTTGTACTGTGCGGTGTAGGCGTCGACAAAGCGCTTGTTGACGTCTCCGGGCAGGTCCGGGATGTACCAGGTGGAGACTTGGGCGCCCACCGCCGAGCGTCCCATGGCTGGCAGTAGCGGCTCGTACGTCAAACCGGCCGAGCCGGTAAGTGGGATGCGGGCCTTGAAGCCCAGCTGGTCATATTGCTTGACGAAGCCAATAGCATCTTGGCCGAGGAACATGGCCCAGACCGCGTCGACGTTGGAACTCGGGATCTGTGCCAGGAAGGGAGCGAAGTCGCTTGTGCCCAGGGGCACCATGATCTTTTTGACGATCTCGCAGCCCGCCTTCTTGTACGACTCCTCAAACGCGTTGGCCTGCTCCTGGCCCGTCACGAAGTCTGAGGCCATGATGACCGTGCGCTTGTAGTTCATCTTCTGGCAGGCGTACTGCCCGTAAGGCGCGGTGAACTGCCGGTTGGTGAAACTGGTTCTGAAGATGTACGGGCTGCCCCGGGCGGCAGTGAGGTCATTGGCGCCTGCTGCGCCCATGATCACCAGGGGCATCTGCTTTTCATGGATGTAGTCGCGTACCGCGTAGCCGACGGCGCTCGAGGTGATGCCTGTGACGACATGGACGCCCTCTCGCTCCACCAGGCGCTTGACCCGCTCCAGCCCCTGGGCTGGGTTGGACCCTTCGTCCTCCTGGACAAACTGCACCTGACGGCCGGCAATTCGGTTGCCGATCTCGTTGAAGTACATCTGGAAGCCGTTGGTGGCCTCAATGCCGGGCGTCGACAGCGGGCCTGTGGACGGGTGGATGATGCCGATCTTGATCGGGCCGGTCTGGGCCTGCGCGGCGCCAGCAGCGCAAAGGGCAGAAACGAGCAAGGCTGCGAGGGGTTTCTTGGCTGTCATGGGTTCGTGTCCTTTGTGGTGGGTTGCAAAGTCAATCAAGAACTGGGGGTGATCGCCACGATGCCGGCTGTGGCTTGGCTCGTGCCGCGATTATTCGATGTCGACATAGACCTTGTTGTCGAGCACCTTGACCGGATAGATCTTCAATTGCATCTGGCTCTTGTCGCAGGCGACTGCGTGGCCGGTGCAAACGTCGAACCTGAAAAAGTGCCAGGGGCAAATGACCTCTCCTTCGACCACCCGGCCGAGGCGCAAGGGGCCATCCATATGCGGGCAGCGGGTATCGAAGGCGACGATGTCGTCACTCCCTGCCGATCGCCGGGCGACCGCGATGGCGCGTCCTTCCACACGGCATGTCAAGACAGCGCCATCGGCCGGGACATCCGACCTTGCGCAGGCCAGATGGGACGGCTCGGAGCGTGGAGGCGGTGCTTGTATCGTCATGCGCCGCCCTGCAAATGCCGGCCTGACCGCATCGCCGCGGTTGGCGGGTGAACCATCTCGCAGGCGCCGCAGCGACGTGACTGCGCGTCGGCGTCGAATTCGGCAGCGGCCGCCTCGGCGACCTTGAGCATGGCGACAAAGCCCGCGGTGGCGATCGGCACTGTGCGTGACCCGATGGCGGTACCGCAGCTCGGGCAGGTCCAATCGACGGTCGCAGTGGCGGGTTTGCCGGCGGCTCCGCCTACGGCAAGCAGCGCGTAGCGTCCGGACTCGCTGGGTGTGTCCAGCCACATGGCATCCGAGTCGAGTGTCAGCCAGTAGCCCATCAAGTTCTCGATGGTGAAGGGGGTCCCACGGCTGATCCGGTGAAACACGGGGCCGCCGTCGGCCAACTCGAGGCAAGCGACCTTTTGGCCGATGCGCTCAAGCAAGCGGTATCTTGATTCTTGGCTGGACGTTCCGCTCCAGATAGCGTACTGGCCTCTGTGCTGCCAGCCCAGGCTCGCGTCGCTAAACAGGCGCACAAATGACATGTCCGGCGCCGGAACCGCCGCAGCGGAGGGGAGGTAGCCGCGGTTCACCACAGAAACCTCGCCTCGCGCTCTTCGGGTCGGTCGGCCTGCTGCATGCCTGAATAGGCCAGCGGGTTGTGGTGCCCGCAGGTGGGGCAGATCTGGTGCTCTGGGTCGGCGTTGTAGTCGCGTACGGCGGCCAGTTCTGCGGCCCAGAACTTGTCGAAGTTGGTGGACTCTCGCATGAACAGCAGGGTCAGGCACTTGTCGCAGTACCAAGCAAACCGGTCTGTCTCATTTCCCGCTGGCATCCCCATGATGATGAGAACCCGCCCGGGGCGGTCGCCATCGGGAGGCAGGGGGATGATGATTTCATCCTTGTCGTTGATATGCCAGTAACCAAAGACATGCTGCGTCCGGTGCGGCGTGCCTGCGCGCGTCACGTGAGCGGAGTAAGGGATGCGCGGGACCTCGATCACGCCCTGAGGGCCAATCTCGTAGTTCTTGCGAATGGCAGGCAGGGCGACCGGAACCGTCTTCTCACCAAGCTGGGCGACAGTGGCGCGCTCGATGTTGCGTATCCCGATGATGTTGTCGCCGGTTCCCTTGAATCCGAAGAACTGGCGGATCACATCGTCTGCCAGCAGGTTCCACTGAGGGAGCGTGTCATCCAGCGGCGTGGTTAGCGCAATATCCTGATAAAGCATGTGGCCTCGTAGGAAGGGGTGGGTCAGTCGAAGTTAGGCCTCATGCGCCCTTCATGTACCCATGCTCGCGGTAGTAGCGCTCGGCGCCAGGGTGAAGCGGCGCGCCCACACCTCTCCACATGGCGTAGGGGTCGATTGGGTAGGTCATCGCTGCATGCTCGGAGGGAAGATGCCGGTAACGCCCTTCCAACTCGGCACGCTCCTCGACCATCAAAGAGGTAATGCGGTAAGCCATGTCGTCGTCCATGTCGTCGCGCACCAAGATCGCCCAGTTTGACCAGTCGATGCACTGCACGTCTTCTGGCGCCTTGAGATAGCCCTTGGGCATGACGCCGGGCCGGAGCCCGTACTTCGACTGCAAGCGTTGCAATGCGTCCGGCTCGTAGGAAAGAAAGCGCATCGGTACTTTCTCGACCAGCTCGCGCCACTGCGGCACCACGATCGCCTCATTAATCACGGCATTGGCTTGTCCGTTGGTGACGAACGGGACGCAGATCCGCGGGAAGTCGTGCTCTAGCCACTCCCCCCCCCAGCCTTCAACCTCAATTCCATGCTCCTCCAGCACACGATCGACCGCCCACATCATCATGTTGTCTTCGGTTCGAAACGCGCTGGCCAGTTTCAGCGGAAATTTACGGTCACGCAGATCCTGCCAGGAGGTGATTCCGGTGTCTGCCCGAATGGCGAACACCAGACGGTCGTTTTGCGGCAACCAGCCGAGCGCACGCATGCCGGGCAACTGCCCGCGACCCGCGAAGTAGTGCGAGCCTGCCATCGCCCACTCGGGCGCGAGGTCGAAAGGAGTCGTGATTGCCAAGTCGACTTCTCCCGAGGCCAAAGCCTTGATGTTGTCGCCATAGCCGGTTCCGGTCTTGATCCAGAACTCTGAGTCCGGCTCTGAGCGCCAGCGCAGGTGGGCGCAGATCCAGCCCGCGATCGCATGAAAGTTGGCATTGCCCCAGTCAGCAACGATCTTGAAATTGACGCGCGGACCCACGGTGTCCTTATTGATGACCGTCTTCATATCCATGACTGTCTCCTTTTTATTCCGCAGTATGTTCTTACGGTGAAAATAGTCGGTATGCGTACTAACCCTAGAGCTCAGTTTCCAGGGGCATACTTTGTCGGCGTTCGGCAGAAGCAAGCACCAAGATGGCGACCGGAGTGCGCCTGAGCGCTGTGCGCAATGGAGACGGCGAAAGTGGACAAGATCGGCAATCGACAGACCCCCAAACTGCGCACATTGCGAAGCGACCAAAAGGACGCGACGCGCGAGCAGATTCTTGAGGCCGCCACCCAACTGCTCTCCGAACACGGTTACGCGTCGCTTCGTGTAGCCGCTGTCGCCCGTGAAGCCGGCGTGTCGCTGGGTGGGCAGTTGCACCACTTTCCCAGCAAAGATGGTCTTGTGGTGGCTGTCCTCGAGCGTTTGTCGCAACGTGTGATGCAGCGAGCCGCCGATGAAGCTTCGATAGCTTCGCTGGACGATGACCTGTTTGTCACGCTCTCCCGAAGTGCCGAGCGTTTCTACACCGCGCCCGAGTTTCTGATCTACCTCGACATCTTTCTCTCGGTGCGCAGGCACACCCTGGTGGGTGACACGGCCATTCGGCTACTGACCTCGCAGCGCTCTGAGACTGAGGCGCTTTGGCTGGCCCATCTCAATAAGCGTGGTATTTCGCCCAGCGAAGGCATTCTGATCATCCGCACGATCTGGGCGCTTTCGCGCGGTCTTGCGATTTCATCAGCTGGCGAGGCGGGCAAGTCCAACAAGCAGGCCACGATCAACTACGCTATTGACGCCTTGCGCCATCGGGCTGGTCTCTCGCTAGGCCAAGCCGCACCCTGATGCCTTGTCGGCGTGCATTGTCGGCGAGCACTGTCGCCCGACTGGGGCTGCGCCCTAGGGATATCCCGGATGCTCTTTCTTAGCCCTCGAAGGATATTCCGGTGTCCGGTTACCTGAGCACACCCACACCATGATCACGCGCGAAGAAAACGATTTGCTATGCCGCGTCGAGGGCGAAGCGCCCATGGGCCGCCTGATGCGCCAACACTGGGTGCCGATCTGCCTGAGCGAGGAGGTGGCAGATCCGGACTGCGACCCCGTGTCCGCGCGCATCCTGGGCGAGAACCTGGTGGTGTTCCGTGACAGCGATGGCCAGGTAGGCGTGCTCGACGAGGCCTGCCCGCATCGCGGACCTTCGCTGGTTTACGGTCGCAACGAGGAGGGCGGTCTGCGCTGCCTCTATCACGGCTGGAAGATGGACGTGCACGGAAACGTGATCGAGATGGTGTCCGAGCCGGCGGCCAGCGGCTTTATGGACAAGGTCAAGCACAAGGCTTACCCGGTCAAGGAGTGGGGCGGCATGGTGTGGGCCTGGATGGACCCGCAGGTCGACACGCCGGAGTTCGTGCCGCCCTTGTGGGCGCCGACGGCTGATACGCGCGTGGCCATTGGCAAGGCCATCTTGCCGGTGAACTGGGTGCAGGTGCTCGAGGGCGCGATCGACTCGGCGCACAGCTCGAGCCTGCACAGCTCGGACATGGTGCCGGCACGCGTGCAGGGCGCCGAGGCCAATGACAAGAACTGGCTGCGTCCCACCACCGACAAGGCCCCGCGGATGCAGGTTCAGCGCACCGGCTACGGATTTCGCTACGCCGCCATTCGCCGGCCTATCTTCAATGCGCAGACGCACGACTATGTGCGCACCACCGTCTTCGTCGCGCCGTTCACCGTGTTGATTCCGCCCAACAACCTGTACAACGTGGCCAACGTCAACGTGCCGATGGACGACACCCACATGGTGTTCTACTTCATCGGCTGGGGCCACGCCGAGCAGACGCCAGACACCGCGGCATGGCGGCGCTTTCTGCATCTGACCGTGGGTGTCGACGTGGACGAGCGCTATAGGCCGCTGCGTAACCACGAGAACCGTTTCTGGCAAGACCGGCAGGCGATGCGGGACGGCAACTTCACCGGCATTCAAGGAATCCCGAACCAGGACATGGCCATGTGGGTGTCGATGGGACGCCTGACCGACCGGACCCGCGACAGGCTCGGTGCCAGCGACCTGGCGGTGGTGGAGTTTCGCAAACAGATGATCGAGGCTGTGCGCGCCGTGGCAGACGGCAGTCCGGCCATCGGCACCGGCGACCACAAAGCGCCCACTGAAGTGTGCTCATTCCAGAGCGTGATTCCCAAGACCATTGACTGGCGTGCCTACGACGCCCGCCCGATCTGGCTGGGGGTGGAAGAGGCCCAGGCCGGAACCGACCAGAACTACGCGGTGAAGGCCTGACCGCCTGGCGCCCCCAGCGCACCAGCCGCCTTCCGGCGTCTATTCCCCTTCGTCGCCAAGGCCGCCACTTTCCTCGGCGGCGAGGTTTTCGATCATCGACAGCAATGACTTGCGCAGCGTTGCCGCCGCCTTGTCCGATAGCCCACGCATGCTGATGTGATTGACCTCCTCGGCCAGCGGCACCAGCTTTTTTTCCAGGGCGCGGCCAGCGGGTGTGAGGAAGACGTGCATGTTTTTTCGGTTGCCTTCGCGCTGCCGCCGCTCGATCAGGCCCATGGTCTCCATCGCCTTGACCGCACTGAAGGTGGTCGGCTCCATCACGCCGGCCAGGTCGCTCAACTCTTTCTGGGTGAGTCCGTCGCGAATCCAGAGAATGCGCAGAAAAGTCCAGTGCCCGAAGGACACGCCAAAGGGGGCCAGGCGTTGCTGCAGCGCCCGCATCTGGGCGCGGGCCACATCACGGACCAGGTGCGCCAGCCGGTCGTCGGGCACGGACTCGCGCCAGTGCTTGAGAAGTTGGTGGGTGTCGTTCGCGAGCTGGCTGGGGCTTGTCATGGCGGGTCCCGAGGTCAGGCGGTCAAGGCCACTTGCTGGTGGAGGGAAACGGGCCCGCCTTGGAGCTGCGAGCCGAGGAAGGGCAGGC
>JAURKV010000011.1 GCA_030831585.1 Ramlibacter sp.
AGTCCGGGTCGATCTCGAGTTTGGCGTTGAGATTGAAGCCGCGCAGGTCAAAAACCTCCGACAGCGCCACCTCGCCAAAATGGGTCACCCGCTGCGGGGCGCGCGGATTCATGTGCTTGAGGCGGTGCTGCAAGGCGTCAAGCGCCTGGGCGTCCACCAGCTCGGACTTGCTGATGAAAATCTGGTCGGCAAAGCCCACCTGGCGCCGCGCTTCCTGCCGGTCATTGAGCTGTTGGGGGGCGTGCTTGGCATCCACCAGGGTGAGGATGGAGTCAAGCAGGTACGACTCGGCGATCTCGTCGTCCATGAAAAAGGTCTGGGCGACCGGGCCAGGGTCGGCCAGGCCGGTGGTTTCGATCACCACCCGGTCGAACACCAGCGTGCCCTTGCGCTTCTTGGCGGCCAGGTCCTGCAGCGTGGCCCGCAGGTCCTCGCGGATGGTGCAGCAGATACAGCCATTGCTCATTTGGACAATCTGCTCCTCGATGTCGGAGACCAGGATGTCGCTGTCGATGTTCTCGGCGCCGAATTCGTTTTCGATCACGGCGATCTTCTGGCCGTGGGCCTCGGTGAGCACGCGTTTGAGGAGCGTGGTCTTGCCGGCGCCGAGGAAGCCGGTGAGGATGGTGGCAGGGATCAGGCTCATGGGTGTCTTGCGGTCGCGCTGAACATTCGGAGGTGCGGGAGTGTACCGGTCCCCGGACGGATGGGTGCCAGACCTGGCCCATGTCCGGTGCCGGCGGACGGGCGGCCCGGCGGTCCGGGGGCGCTCAGCGGGTCTGGACGACCAGCCCCTTGAGGTACTCGCCCTCCGGGAAGAGCAAGGTCATGGGGTGGTCGGGCGCGCCGCCAAGCCGCTCGGTGACGAAGCCATCGGCGCCCGCATCCATCGCCGCCGAGGCCACGATCTTGTGGAACAGGTCGGCGCTGATGCCGCCCGAGCAGGAAAAGGTGAACAGCACGCCGCCCGGCGGCAGCAGCTTGAAGGCCAGCCGGTTGATGTCCTTGTAGGCCCGGGCCGCCCGCTCGGCATGGGCGGCGGTGGGCGCGAGCTTGGGCGGGTCAAGCACGATGGCGTCAAAGCGGCGGCCCTCCTCAATGAAGCGGCGCAGGCTGGCGTTGACGTCGGCGTCCAGGAACTCCGCCCGGGCGGGGTCCAGGCCGTTGAGATCGAGGTGGGCGCGGGCCCGCGCCAGCGCCGGCCCGGAGGAGTCGATGGAGGTCACCGCCTGGGCGCCGCCCTTGAGCGCGGCGACGGTAAAGCCACCGGTATAGCAGTAGCAATTGAGCACCGAGCCCAGCCCAAGCCGTTGGACCACCTCGCGCAAGCGAAGCCGGTTGTCACGCTGGTCGAGGTAGAAGCCGGTCTTGTGGCCGGTGGCCACATCGAGGCTGAGACGCCAGTCGTGCTCGGCGATGGTGAGCTCGGTGCTGCCCTCGCCGCGTAGCCAGCCGGTGGCCGGCGCCAGCCCCTCGAGCTGGCGGGCGCTGGCGTCCGAGCGCTCGTAGAGGCGGGTAAGGCCAGTGGCCGCGAGAAGGGCGTCGGTGATGACCGCCTTCCAGCGCTCGACGCCCGCCGAGAGGAACTGGGCAACCAGGGTGTCGCCATAGCGGTCCACCACCAGTCCGGGCAGGCCGTCGCTCTCGCCGTGCACCAAGCGCAGGCCGTCGCTGGCGATGGCAAAGCGCGTACGGGCCGCGATGGCGCGGCGCACCGTGGTGTCGAAGAAGGCGGCATCGATGCGCTGGGCCTCGTCGAAGCTCCAGGCCCGCACCCGGATGCGCGACGCCGGGCTGAAGGCGGCCCAGCACAGGAAGCGCCCGTCATGGCCCTCGACCCGCACCGTCTCGCCGGCGTCGGCGCCCCCCTTGGCGACCGCAGATTCAAACACCCAGGGGTGGCGACGCAGCAGGGAGCGCTCCTTGCCTTCCTTCAGACGGATGGTTTTCATTGGGGCGATTGTCGCCGGCCTCAGTCCTTGCGGCGTGCGCGCGGGTGCGCCGCGTCGTACGCCTGGGCCAGGTGCTGGAAGTCCAGGCGCGTGTAGACCTGGGTGGTCGAGATCTGGGCATGCCCCAGCAACTCCTGCACCGCCCGCAGGTCACCGCTGGACTGCAGCACATGGCTGGCGAAGGAGTGGCGCAGCATGTGCGGATGCACCGGCGTTGCCAGGCCGGCACGCAGACTGCGCTGGCGCAGCACCTTCCAAACCGCCTGGGCGCTGATGCGCTTGCCGCGCGGCCCGAGGAATAAGGCCGCGCCCTCGCCCGACGCGACCCGGGCGGGCTGCTGGCTGCGCAGATCCATCCAGACCGCCAGGGCTTCAAGGGCCTTGGTGCCCACCGGCACGCCCCGGCGCTTGCTGCCCTTGCCCAGCACCTGGGCCTCGCCAGCCTGGGCGTCGACCCAGCCGCGCGCGATGGCCGACGCAGCGATGTCCAGACCGACCAATTCGCCCACACGCAGGCCACAGCCGTAAAGCAGTTCGACCATGGCCACGTCGCGCGCCTCGGTCCAGGGGTCGGCGCTGGCGTCGCGGAAGGCGGCCAGTTGCACCGAGTCGTCCACGCTCAGGGCCTTGGGCAAGGGGCGCGGAGACTTGGGCGCACGCACACCGGTGACCGGGTTAGCCGGCACCAGGCCCTCGCGGCCCAGCCAGGTGTAGAAGCCCCGCCACCCCGAGAGAATGAGGGCAATACCGCGGCCACTGCGACCGCCGCCGTGCATCTGCGCGACCCAGCGGCGCACATGGGCCGGCTGCACGTGCAACAGCTCGACGCCGGCCTCGCGGGCATGGGCGGCCAGGCGCTGCAGGTCGCCGGCGTACAGGTCGACAGTGCGCGGCGCGAGGCGCTTGGCGACGCGCACATGCTCGAGGTAGCGCTCGACCAGGGGGTCTGGCGCGGGAGGGGTCAGCGGGGTGGACAGCGCCGACGCCGACGCTTTTGCGCCCGCGGACTCAGCCCGGCCCGCCGAGGCCGTGCCGGCGCGGGGGCGGCCTGTTTTCATCGGGCCTCGCTCCTGACGCCTTACACCTGGCGCAGACGGGCCAAGGCGGCGCTGGCCAGTTCGGCAATACGCTCGAGGAAGTCGGTGCCCATGCCACTGGTAAAGCGCTGGGAATCGGGCGAGGCCAGCACCAGCAGGCCAAAGGCCGGCGTGGGCTCGGTCACCGGGCCCTCGCGCAGCGGAATCAACGCCAGGGACTGCACCGCCTTGGGCTCCTCCAGCCACTGCAAGGCCTCAAAGCCCGCGTTGACGCCGCAATAAGGCTGGGTGAGGGAGGAGGCAAAGGTGCGGGCGTCGGCGCTGGCGCCCTGGGCAAAGTCAGCGGCTTGGTAAGCGGCGCTCACGTCCCACACCTTGAGCGCCACTTGCGGCACCATGAACTGATCGCGAATCTCGGCCACGATGGCCGCTGGCAGTTCGGCCGGGGTGGGCACCTGCAGCAGCTGGCGGGCCCAGCGCTGGAGCCGGTCGGAGATGACCATGTTCTCGCTGCCGGCGCGGATCATTTCCATGATGCGCTGCTCGAGCACCTTGATCTTGTCACGCAGCATTTCGGCCTGGCGGGCCTGCAGGCTCACCGCGCGCTGGCCGTGAGGGCTGGTCAGTTGCACCGCCGACAACAGCTCGGCGTGACGATGGAAGAACTCGGGGCTGCTCGCCAGGTAATGGGCAATATCGTCTTCGGTGATCGGGTTCATCGCGTTCGGGTCAGTGGTCATGTTTTGTGTCGCCTCAGGGTCGCGGTTGGTGGGGGCTTGGCGCCGCAAGGGGTCGGGGCAAAGCGTGTTCGGATTTGAGCGAGTTCGGGTTGTGGCGGATCGAGCAGGGCGGGGGCTCAAGGAGTGACCGGGTGATGCGCGTCCGCATCCGGGACCTCAACCTCGCCCTCAAAAACGGTGGTGGCCGGGCCGGTCATGCGCACCGGGCTGCCCTCGCCGTCCCATTCGATGGTGAGCATGCCGCCATGGGTCTGCACGTCGACCCGGCGATCGAGCTGGCCCAGGCGGATACCGGCCACGACGGCGGCGCAGGCGCCGGTGCCGCAGGCCAGGGTCTCGCCAGCGCCGCGCTCCCAGACCCGCAAGCGGGCCTGACCGCGGCCCTGCACCTGCAGAAAACCGACATTGACTTTGTTCGGAAAAGCCGGATGACGCTCGATCTGCGCGCCCACCTGGGCCACCGGCGCGGCCTCGGCGTCGGGCACCAGCAGCACCGCATGCGGGTTGCCCATGGAGAGCACCGCTACCGGCCAGGTGCGGCCTTCGAAGGGAATGCCCCACTGCTGCCATCCCTGCGCCTCCTGCCGGGCGGCGGCGGGCAGGGCGGCCGGGTCGAAGGGGATGTCGGTGTGGCCAAAGCGCGGAGCGCCCATGTCCACGGTGACACGGCCATCGGCGAGCAGCTCGAGCTGCAACAGGTTGTTGACCGTCTTGACCGCGATACGGCGCTTGTCGGTGAGGCCGCGATCGACCACATAGCGAACAAAGCAGCGTGCGCCATTGCCGCAATGCTCCACCTCGCCACCGTCGGCGTTGTGGATCACGTATTCGAAGTCGATGCCTGCCGCAGGCGAGGGCCGCACACTGAGGATCTGGTCGGCCCCGACACCGAAGTGGCGGTCAGCCAACCAGCGGTACTGGGCACGGGTGAGGCCGAGGCGGCCGCCAGTTTCGTCGAGCACGACAAAGTCATTGCCAGCGCCCTGCATCTTGGTGAAGCGGATTCGCATGGCAGGATTATCCGGCAGCCATGATGTAATTCCAGTATGGTCCGGCCTCACCTCCTGCTTTATCCGCAGCGCGAACCCGTCGCGCCGCGCCTGTCCGCCACCCTCTTGCTGCTGCGCGACGGCCCCGACGGGCTCGAGGTGCTGATGACACGCCGATCCGCGACGGCCAGCTTCGTGCCCGGTGTCCATGTGTTCCCGGGTGGGGCGGTAGACCCGGAAGACGCAAACTGCCATGACATCGCCCAGCGCCGGCCCGGCCAGGACGACGAGGCCCTCACCCACGCGGTCGCCGCCATCCGAGAGAGTTTCGAGGAGCTCGGTGTGCTGCTGGCTCGCCACCCGGACGGGCGTGCGGCGAACGCCCAAGACATCCGCGCGATGGACCGGCGCGCACCCTTCGCCGAGCAGTGCCGGGCCCGCGGGCTCACCCTGCCGGCCGACGAGGTCTTCCTGCTGGCGCGCTGGATCACCACCCGGGACAACCCCAAGCGCTTCAACACCTTCTTCCTGGTGGCGCGCATGCCGCAGGACCAAGAGCCCGTGGCCGACGAGGCCGAGCAGTTCGAGCCGATCTGGATACGGCCGGCGGATGCGCTCACGCGGCACCAGGCGGGCAACTTCTCGATGATCTTCCCGACCGTGCGGACGCTGCAATGGCTGGCCAAGCAGACCGACGCCGAGGCCGTGCTAGCGGCTTGCGCCAGCGAAGAGCCGCTGTGGACCGTCTGCCCCCGGCCCGGCCAGGTCAAGGGCAAGCGCCAGCACTTCATGGACCATGACCTGCCTTTTGGCGAGCTGGCCCTGGTCAGCCCCGACGGGCAGGTCGTCCCAGACCTCGACTGGCAGCACGAGCGGCCGGTGCCCCTGCTGGCCCACCTGCAGCGCCTGACCGCGCCCAACCCGGGGATGATGACCGGCCCGGGTACCAACACCTACCTGGTGGGGGGCCCAGACACCGGCTGGCTGGTGGTCGACCCGGGCCCGGACGACGCAGGCCACATCGCCCGGATTGCCGCCGCCACTGGCGGCGATGTGCGCCTGATCGTCTGCACCCACTCCCACACCGACCACTCGCCCGGCGCCCGCCCACTGCAGGCGCTGTGCCCGGGCCGGCCGCCCGTGCTGGGCCTGGCCTCGCGCGACACCGCCCTGCCCGCCTGGGCCTTCACGCCGGACCGCGAACTGGCCGACGGCGAGCAGCTGGTGCTCGAGGGCGGCGGCCATCGCCACACCCTGCGGGTGGTACATACGCCGGGGCATGCGGCCAACCACCTGTGTCTGGCGCTGGAGGAAGACGGGCTGCTGTTTTCGGGCGACCATGTGCTCAATGGCAGCACCACAGTGGTGGGCCTGCCGGACGGGGACATGAGCGCCTACATCGACTCGCTGGACACGCTGCACGCGCTGTGCGGCGCGCTGGGTCTGAACTTCATCCTGCCGGCCCACGGACACGTGATGGCCGACGCACCGGGCGCCATCGCACGGCTGAAGGCCCACCGGCTGGCGCGCGAGGCAAGGGTGCTGGAGGCCATGCGAGCGCAGCCCGAGGGGGGCCCGGACCAGTGGGTGCCAATGGCCTATGCGGATACGCCCGAGGCCCTGTGGCCGGTGGCGCGCCGCTCGCTAATGGCGCATGTGGCGCGCATCGAGGCGCTCGGGCTGCACCGCTGAGCCCGAGCAGCGGTGAGCAAATTGCGCTGAATCAAGAGCGCTGAATCAATACCGCTGAATGAACGGCGCTAAAAAACAGCGCTGAATAAAGTGTGGAGTCCGCCGGTACGCCGGATTCTGTGCACCGTGGTTGCCCACGGCGTGACCGCCATTCCTCTGGGCCGCCCGTTGCCGGAACGGCTCGATGCTACCTACCCGCCAGCTCCCCGGGACACAGATCAACGCTGGCCTATTTGGTATTGCTGCGCGTAGAGATTGCCCGTTTCACCCGCGCCTGCTGCCCCCCTTGCGGGCGGCGAACCGGCACGACTCGTCTCTGTTGCTCTGATCCTCACCTCACGGTGGGCAGCCGTTAGCTGCTACGCTGCCCTTTGCAGTCCGGACGTTCCTCCAGTGCGCCCTTTCGGGCCTTGCACCAGCGGCGGTCTGGCGGGCTCCACGGGCGTTATTATCCCCGCCATCCCCTCATGAGCTTTGGCGTGATAACTACACGCCCGCAAGATCCATGATTCGCATCGCCGAAATCAAGCTGACCCTGGCCCAGGCCGAGTCGCCTGCCTCCACCGATACCGCCCTGCGCGCCGCCGTCTGCGGCATTCTTGGCTTGCCGCCCGAGGCCCTGGCAACCATCCACGTCTTCAAGCGCAGCTTCGACGCCCGCAAGGCGGAGCTGATGGCGGTGTTCATCGTCGACATCACCCTGACCGATCCGTCGCAGGAGGCCGCGGTGTTGCGGCAGCTGGCGGGCCGGCCGAATGTCAGCACGACGCCCGATATGGAATGGCGCGCGCCGCTCACTCCAGAGGCCGCTGCCGCTTGGGCGCTGGACCAACCTCAGGCACCGCGGCCGGTGGTGGTGGGCTTTGGCCCCTGCGGTATCTTTGCCGCCCTGGTGCTGGCGCAGATGGGCCTGCGCCCCATCGTGCTTGAGCGCGGCAAGGCGGTGCGCCAGCGCACCAAGGACACCTGGGGCCTGTGGCGCAAGAATGTTTTGCAAGCCGAGAGCAATGTGCAATTTGGCGAGGGCGGCGCAGGGACCTTTTCCGACGGCAAGCTCTATAGCCAGATCAAGGACCCGCGCCACCTCGGGCGCAAGGTCATGAACGAATTCGTCAAGGCCGGCGCACCGGAGGAGATCCTCTACGCCGCCCACCCGCACATCGGCACATTCAAGCTGGTGAAGGTGGTGGAGAACCTGCGCGAGCAGATCATCGCCCTGGGCGGCGAGGTCCGGTTTCAGCAGCGTGTGATCGACTTCATCATCGAGGGAGAGGGTGAACACCGACACCTGCGCGGTCTGAAGGTAGTGGATCAGTCCAGCGGCGAGGCGGGTGGCCAGGTCAGCGAGCTGCGCGCTGACCAGGTGGTGCTGGCCCTGGGCCACAGCTCGCGCGACACCTTCGAGCAACTGCACACGCGCGGCATCTTCCTCGAAGCCAAGCCTTTCTCGATCGGATTTCGGATCGAGCATCCGCAGGGCATGATCGACCGCGCCCGCTGGGGCCGGCATGCCGGGCACCCGCTGCTGGGCGCAGCCGACTACAAGCTGGTGCACCACGCAAGCAATGGCCGCGCCGTCTACAGCTTTTGCATGTGCCCGGGCGGCACGGTGGTGGCCGCCACCTCGGAGACCGGGCGGGTGGTCACGAACGGCATGAGCCAGTACTCACGTAACGAGCGCAACGCCAACGCCGGCATCGTGGTGGGCATTGACCCGCGCGACTACCCCGGCGACGACCCGTTGGCCGGTATGCGCCTGCAGCGCGAACTCGAGTCCCGTGCCTACGTGCTGGGCGGCTCGACCTATGAGGCCCCCGGCCAGCTGGTGGGCGACTTCATTGCCGGCCGGCCCTCCACCGCATTCGGCGAGGTGCTGCCCTCCTACAAGCCTGGCGTGAAGCTCGGCGACCTGCACCAGGCACTGCCCACCTATGCCATCGAGGCGATGCGCGAAGCGCTGCCCCTCTTCGGCCGCAAGATCGCCGGCTTCGACCGCCATGACGCGGTGCTCACCGGAGTGGAGACGCGCACCTCGGCGCCGCTTCGCATCACCCGCGGCGATAACTACCAAAGCCTGAACCTGCGCGGCCTTTACCCCGCGGGCGAAGGCGCGGGCTATGCCGGCGGCATTCTCTCGGCGGGGGTGGACGGCATCAAAGTCGGCGAGGCGGTGGCACGCGAACGACTGGCCGCGGCCGCCTGAGGAGGGCCCGGGCGATTACTCCCGCGCCGGGTCCAGGCCGAAGGCCTGCCACTGCGCCTGTAAGCGCTTGCGTTCCGCCGCGTCCAGCGACACCAGGGGTGGGCGCACACGCAGCCAGCCCTCATGGCCAGATTTGAGGGCCATGAGGCCCTTGAAGGCGGCGGTCATGTTGTAGCCGCCCAGGATGGTCAGAAGTTCCTGAATGCGCGCGAGCCGGCCCGCTGTTTGCGCGCCGGCATGGTCGTCCACCAGGCGCTGCACCAGACGCGGCATGAGGTTGGCGATGCCGCTCACGGCACCGCGGGTGCCCTCCGCGGCCAGGGCCGGAATGTCTGGCTCATTGCCCACCCAGACCTGCAGCGGCGGCATGAAGGCGCGGGCGAAGGCCAGGGAGGGCTCACGCTGGCAGAGGCTGTCCTTGAGGCCGATGAAGGTGTCCGGATACAGCGCCAGCAGGGTGCGAATGACATCATGGCCCAGCGCTATCCCGGTGACTTGGGGCAACTGATAGAGCATCACCTTCAGCCGCGGGTCGGCCACCTGGTCGATGACCCAGCGGTAGGCGTCGACGATGCCCGCGTCGGGCACGCCCTTGAAGAAAAAGGGCGGCAACATCAGACAGCCGGCAGCCCCCAGGTCGGTGGCATGGCGGGTGAGGGTCACCACATCGGGCAAGGCGGCGCAGCCCGTCGCCACAAGAATGCGGGAGGCTGGCACCCCACCGCGCACCAGGGCGTCGACGGCGTCGATGCGCTCCTGCACCGAGAACGAGGGCCCCTCACCCGTGGTACCAAACGGGGTGACGCCGGCGCAGCCGGCCTCGATCAGGTCGCGGGCATGGCCCACGAAGGTGGCATGGTCGACCGAGAGATCGGGACGCAGGGGGGTCATCAGGGCCGGCCAGATGCCGGACATCGGTGGGCGGTTCATGGTCACGGGATGATCGGGGGCTGAGAGGGGAAGGCCTCGATCCTCGCGTGAATCGGCCGGATCGCCACGCGGGTTTGGCCCAATGGGAATCTGCCGCGGGTGGGCCTACGATCCGGCCCCAAACCCCGGGCAGACGGCGGCAGACGGCGGCAGACGGCATGCACCGGCGCACCGGGTGAATCGGATACAACGGATACACCGGACACACCGGAAATTTCGCCCCACCAAGAATAGGAGACCCCATGAAGCATTTCGTTCGCCGCAGCCTGATCGCCGGCGCCGCCGGGCTGGCCCTGCTGGCCGCCGGCCTGCCCGCCGCCCAAGCGCAATCCGCTGGCAAGGTGCTCCTGCGTATCTCGACCCCCGCGGTGCCAGACGACTGGCACGCCAAGATGTGGACGGTGTTCAAGGAGTCCCTGGACAAGAGCGCGCCGGGCGAGTTCGACGTACAAATCAACCTCAACGCCACCCTGTTCAAGCAGGGTACGGAGCCGGCCGCCATGGCGCGCGGCAATCTGGAGTTGTCCTCAATCTCGGCCTTTGACATCGCCAAGCTGGTGCCCGAGTTCTCGGTGTTCACCGCGGGCTACATCATCCGTGACCCGGCCCACCAGCAAAAGGTGTTCAACGGCCCGATCGGCGAGGAGCTGTTCAAGTCGGTCGTCGAGAAGATGGAGGTACGCCCCCTGTCCACCATCTACCTAGGAACCCGCCAGGTGAACCTGCGCGAGGCGCGCAACGTCAGGACCCCGGCCGACCTCAAGGGTGTGAAGCTGCGCATGCCCGGCTCCAAGGAATGGCTGTTCCTGGGCGAGGCCCTTGGGGCCACACCCACGCCACTGGCTTTCGGCGAGGTGTACCTGGGCCTCAAGACCGGCACCATCGATGGCCAGGACAACCCCCTGCCCACCGTGCGCGCTGCCAAGTTCTACGAGGTGACCAAGCAGCTGGTGCTGACCAACCACCTGGTCGACGGCATCTTCATCGCCGTCTCCAACAAGGCCTGGAACGCCATGACGCCGGCCCAGCGCACCAAGGTGACCGCTGCCGCCAACGCTGCTGCCCAGTACAACAACGAGAACCGCATCAAGGAAGAGGCCCAGATCGTGGACTTCTTCAAGAAGGAGGGCCTGCAGGTCACCAACCCCGACCTCGACGCTTTCCGTAAGGCGGTCCAGGCGACCTACCAGAACTCCGAGTACGCCAAGGTCTGGCCCAAGGGGCTGGTTGACCGCATCAACAACACACGCTGAACCGGCGACAAGCACCTCCCCGAATGAGGACCTGGCTGCAGCGGTTCGCCAATGGGGTCGGCGGCGGCCTGTTCCTGGCCCTGTTCGTCGTGTTCCTGGTGCAGATCACGGCCCGATTCGGATTCAACAAGCCACTGGCCTGGACCGACGAGGCGGCGGTCATCTTGTATGTCTGGGTGATCCTCTGGGGTGCCGCCATGATGGTGCCCGCGCGTGAGCATGTCGTGTTCGACCTGCTCTGGAACAGCGTGGGCCGGCGCGGCAAGCAGGCCATGGCGGTGGTTGGCCACTCGGTGATCGGCGGCCTGTCCCTGTGGGCATTGCCGGCCACCTGGGACTACGTGACCTTCATGTCGAGGGAAGGAACGCCGGTCCTGGGGCTGCCCTTCATGTGGGTCTTCATGCCCTTCGTGCTGCTCTTGGTGGCTTTGGCCCTGCGATCGGCCTGGGCCGTCTGGCAAGCGCTGCGCGGACGGGGGCTGGAAGCGGAACTGCGGGTATGAATCCCCTGTACATCCTGGTCGGCGTGCTGGCCGGCGGCATCCTGCTGCGCATGCCGATCGGTTTTTCCATGCTGGCCGCCGGCATCGGCTACCTGATCGCCAAGGGCCAGGACCTGGGCCTGATGGCCGAACAGGTGGGCAACGGCCTGTACAACAGCTATGTGCTGCTGGCGGTGCCCCTGTTTGTGTTCGCCGCCAACATCATGAACGCGGGGACGGTGAGCGAACGTATTTTTGATTTCTGCCGCATCCTGGTCGGCCGGATGCGCGGTGGACTGGCGCAGGTGGACATTTTGGTGTCGGTGGTGTTTTCGGGCATGAGCGGCAGCGCCATCGCCGACGCTGCGGGGCCTGGCCTGGTGACCATCAAGCAGATGCTGCGCAAGCCCGAGTACAGCCGGGGCTTCGCCGCGGCGGTGGTGGTGGCGTCGGCCACACTGGGGCCGGTGATCCCGCCCTCGATCCCGATGGTGATCTATGCCCTGGTCTCGGGCGCCTCGGTCGGGGCACTGTTTCTGGCAGGCGTGGTGCCAGGCGTGCTGATGGCGCTGCTGATGATGCTGGTGGTGCACATCATCGCGGTCCGGCGCAACATGCCGCGCGACGAACCGGTTCCGCTGCGGGAATGGCCCGCCATCTTGTTTCGTGGCGCTTTGCCGCTGTCGATGCCGATCGTCTTGCTGGGGGGCATCTACTCGGGCGCCTTCACGCCGACCGAGGCGGCCGCGGTTGCTGCCGTCCATGCCCTGTTGCTAGCCACCGTCGTCTACCGTGCACTGACTCTGCGCAGTTTCTGGGGGGTGGTGCTGGAGTCGACGCGCGCCAGTGCGGTGATCACCATGATCCTGGCCGGGTCCTTCATCCTGAACTACGCCTTCACCGCCGAGGGCGTGCCACAGGCCATGGCCGCGTGGGTGGGCGGCATGCAGCTGACGCCCACCACCTTTTTGCTGCTGGTCAATCTGCTCTTTCTGGTGCTGGGCTGCTTCCTCGACGTGTCGGTGCTGCTGCTGGTCTTTGTGCCCATGCTGCTGCCCGCAGTCAAGATGCTGGGGATTGATTTGGTGCACTTCGGCGTGCTGGTCGTCCTCAACATGATGATCGGCCTCATTCATCCGCCTTTCGGCATGCTGCTGTTCGTGACCAAGGCACTCACAGGCATTCCGATCGGCGAGATGATGAAGGAAGGCTGGCCCTTCCTGGTCATGCTCCTGCTGTTGCTGCTGGCGCTGACCCTGTTTCCTCAGATCGTGCTGTGGCTGCCGCAGACAATGGGCTACGGCCTGAAGTGATCAGCCCCGCGGCTTGAGCGCCGCGATCCGCTCTTCGTCTACCCAGCGTGCGAAGGCGCGGTCTGTGCCGGTGGCATTCTCTCAGCAGGGGTGGACGGCACCAAGATCGGCATGGCGGTGGCGGGCGAGTTGCTCGTCTGAATGAGCGCAGGGCTAGCAAACGCTCTCGAGCGGGAAACGCGGGGCTTTATTGCTGCGAGCAAAGTCTCTGGATGTCAGCAGGGATGGGTACGGCGCGAATGCCGCGTGAACCATCTGCTTTCGGCGCAGAAAATACGCGTATCTCAATGCACGTCATGATGGGGGTTTCGCCACGCTGGACTCGATGTTCGTGGACGAAACTCTTGTTGCGCCACTCGGTCACGGTGGTGTGAATTTCGAGCGTTTCTCCGTAAGTGGCGGTATTGAAGAACTTCGCTTGGGTGTCCACCAGCGGCGTCCCGTTGACTCCCCAGATTCGCTCGGCTTCATCCCAAGAAGGAACGCCGCACTCCACAAAGAAATTGCGCGACGCCGCATCGACCCAGCGGAAAAAGTTGGGAAACCAGACGATACGGGCCGGGTCGCAGTCGCCGAACTCGACCGGCACCTTCATGACCACGGTTCGTGCAGGGACCGCAGGGGGCATAGGGGTCGCTTGCATGCGCTTTAGCCTTCTTTCGTCAATTCATCCCACCAGACTTGAGTCTGTTCTGGAGCCATGGTGGCACTCGCGCAATCCAGGAACTTGGCGCGTAAGGCTTGGTGATCCAGGGGCCGGCTCGCGTGGCCCAGCGCCCGCGCCACGGGCTCCGATCGGACTTGCAGGCCATCCGCCAGCGTGACGAGGACCTCGTCATGCGGCGAGAACAGTGGCTCTGTGGCATCCACCTCGTCCCAGACAAGGACCTCCACACGCGACATCAAGTGTCGTATGGCAGGGTCGTGGACTGCGTCATCTGTCAGATCGGCAAGACCGACGCGACCACGTGCAAATGCGCAGGCCATCGCAAAGGGCACACTGAACTTGGCATCCAGGGCGCTCGCGGGGATTCCGGGGCGCAGCATTCCGACCTGCTGGCGGCCCAAGCGGACTGCAATGTGATCTGGTGTCGCGCCCGCCAGTTGCTCGCGGAGCTGCAGCGCCGCATCGGTCGCGCGGTGCAAGGCGTAACAGATCGGATAGCGCTTGATATTGAGGCCAGACGATTCAATTCGCCAGCGGAGGCCCACTTCTGGCGGCCCGTCCAGACGCGGCCGACCCGCGGGCGACAGCGCCACCAGCAGCCCGCGCGGCCCTTCGATCGCGTCCGGGGCGGCCGTCACGCCTTGACGAGCCAACCTGCCTGCGAGGATGCCGTTCTGCGCCGCCCAGCCGACCTGCAAGGGCTTGGTCATAGACCCGAAATTTCCGACCAAGCCCGCTGACATCGAGGCGGCCAGACCTAAGGCATGCCGGGTGCGCTCGGCGTCTAGCCCCAACATCCAGGCCGTGGCAGCCGCGGCCGCCACACATCCGAAGACGGCCGTTGGATGCCAGCCTTTGCCGTGACGCGGCTCGTCGCGCTCGCTCAATTCGGCCCACACCTCATACCCGGCCACATAGGCGCACCGGGCCTGCGTTTTGGAGCGCCCCAAGGACTCAGCCAATGCGGTGACCACCGGGGCCAGGACGACACTGGGGTGCCCATCGAGTCCGGTGTCGTCGTAGTCGAGCGCGTGGGCAGCTGTCACATTGATCATGGCCGCATGCGCTGCATCGGCCCATCCCCGGTCCGCCAGCACACGACTCAAGCCGGGACGGTGTTCGGGGAAGATCTGAAACAGAGCCTGAGCGTGACGGACGACCTCCTCATCGCGCCCTGCCAGCAGCACTCCGGCGCAGTCGATCATCCCGCGCTGCACGGTGCTGTGGGCAGTGAGCGGCAGGTGATCCAGCTGCAACTGTGCCACCCAGGCAGCAAGGCCGGCAGTCAAACCGGCAGAGGGCGCGGCAGGCGGCGCGACCGATTCCATGTCAATACGACCGCGGCAAACCGAGGACGTGCTCGGCCACATACGACAGAATGAGGTTGGTGGAGATCGGAGCCGTGCGCTGGACCCGGCACTCGCGCCACTTCCGCTCGACGTCGTACTCCCGCGCGTAGCCAAATCCTCCGAATGTCTGCATGCAGGCCTCGGCCGCCTCCCAGGCCGCCTCGGAACTCAGGAGCTTGGCCAGGTTGGCCTGTTCACCGCAGGGCATTCCTGCTTCGAACATCTCACTGGCATGACAAACCATCAATTCGGCAGCCTGAGCAGCGGCATAGGCCTTGGCGATCGGGAACTGGATACCTTGGTTCTGCCCAATTGGCCGGTTGAAAACGACCCGATCATTGGCGTAGCGGACACCGGCACGGGTGAACCATTTCGCGTCTCCGATCGATTCATGCGAAACCAGGATCCGCTCCGCGTTCATGCCGTCCATGATGTGGCGCAATCCCTTGCCCTCCTGACCAACCAGGCTGCTAGCGGGGATGCGCATGTTGTCGAAGAACACTTCCGTCGTGTTGTGATTGATCATGACCTTGATCGGCCGGATGGTCATACCGTTGCCGACCGTCTCGCGCATGTCCACCAAAAAAACCGATAGACCGTCGGTCCGTCGCTCGACCTCCTCCAAGGGCGTGGTCCGAGCGAGGAGCAGCATGAGATCCGAATGCAAGGCACGGGAGGTCCAGATTTTCTGGCCGTTGACCACGTAGGAGTCTCCATCACGCACCGCGCGCGTCTTGAGGCGGGTGGTGTCGGTGCCGCTGGTCGGCTCAGATACGCCGAAGGCCTGCAGGCGTAAGGTGCCCGCAGCGATCTGCGGCAGATAGGTCTCTTTTTGGGCCTGGCTGCCATGACGCAAGAGCGTGCCCATCGTGTACATCTGCGCATGTGTGGCGCTCGCGTTCCCACCACAGGCATGGATTTCCTCGAGCACGACGCCAGCCGCACGCAACGGCAGGCCGGCGCCGCCGTACTCCTGCGGGATGAGAGCGGCCAGATACCCCGCCTGGGTCATGGCCTGAACGAAATCGGTGGGGTAGGCGTCCCGCTCGTCCAACTCACGCCAATAACTACCGGGGAAGTCGGCGCAAATACGGCGTACACCGTCACGAATTTCAGGGTAGTCAGCACCTGGGAGTGTGACGGTTGCGGTGTGTGTCATGAGCAATCGATCAAGGCAAGAAAAAAGGGGCGTTGAGCAGTCAGGCCACCGCGTGGTGGCCGGTGGGCAAGCCTGCGCGTGAGAGGGCGCCGAACATAGGCACATCCCCCAAGGCGGCAGCGACCTGCCGTCGGACCTCCAGCAAAGCGACCAAGTCGATCCCTGTGCGCAGGCCCATGGATTCGAACAGGAAACAAAGGTCTTCCATCACCACATTGCCACTGGCCCCCGGGGAGTGGGGGCAACCGCCTAGCCCGCCGAGGGATGCGTCGAACAGCCGCACCCCGCAGTCATAAGCGGCCTTCGCGTTGGCGATCCCCAGACCACGCGTGTCGTGGAGGTGGGCGCCCACCGGCAGATCGCCGGTTTCGAGCATCACCGCGCGGAACACCTCTTCCACCTTCTGAGGATTGGAATAACCCACCGTATCGGCCACCAAGACCTCTTCAGCGCCAGCAGCCACGAGGTCCGCTGCGCATCTGCGTACCTCGTCGACTTCGATCTGGCCTTCATAGGAGCAGCCCAGTGCGGACGACAGTCCCGCGGAGATGAGCACCTTGCCCTTCAAGCCGGCCGCATCACGCTCGTGGACGATGCGCACCAGGTCCGCGAGAGACTCTTCGCGGGGACGGCGCACATTCTTGAGGTTGTGAGTGCGACTGACCGACATGACAAAGTCCAGCTTGTCCACACCCAGTTCCAGCGCTCGCTGCGCGCCCTTCAGGTTGGGGACCAGGGCCACAGTCGTCAGACCCGGCAACGCTTTGGCCGCCTCGATCACGGCCTGAGCGTCGGAGAACTGCGGCATCAGCTTGGCAGGCACCAAGGAGGTGACCTCCATTTCACGCACGCCAGCGGCAAATTCAGCGCGCAGCCAGGCGATCTTGACTTCCGTCGGAACCTGGGCGGCAATCATCTGGAGTCCGTCGCGCAGCCCGACTTCACGCACCCGCACATCGATGGGAGAAAACAGCATAGTTTTTATTGGCCTGTGAATCGCGGTTTGCGCTTTTCGTTGAACGCGAGCACGCCCTCGTGCCGGTCCTGGGACGACACCAGCCGGTTGTACGCCTCGATTTCAAAGCGCGAGCCGGTTCGCACGTCACTTTGAAGTCCGAAGTGGATGGATTTTTTGGCTTGGCGCACCGCCAATGGACCATTGCCGGCGATCTCCTCGGCGCAGCTCAGTGCAGCAGGCATCAGATCAGGCAGTGCATGAACGGCATTGAACAGCCCCCAGGCGAGCCCCTGCTCGGCGCCGAAGGGGGCGGCGCGAAGAATCAGCTCTTTGGCGCGCCGCTCACCCACCGCACGCGCCAGGTTCTGCGTGCCACCGCCGCCGGGCATGATGCCCAGGCGCACCTCCGAGAGGGCGCACCGCGCATGCGAGGCGGCATAGATGAAGTCACAGGCGAGGGCTGTCTCCAGGCCGCCGCCGTAGGCCACGCCATTGAGGGCAGCAATGACCGGGACCGGTACGTCGAGCAAGTGGAAGTACGCTCGTTCGAAGATTTCGTGCTGCGCACGCCATTGCGAATCCGTCATGCCGCTGCGCTCTTTCAGGTCACCGCCTGCACAGAAGGCACGATCACCGACGCCCGTAAGGATGACGCAGCGAATATCGCCTGCGTCATGAATCAAGGATGTCCATAGCGCGTTGAACTCTTCACCCATTCGGGTCGTGATGGCATTGAGCGCCTGAGGCCGATTGAGCGTCACCCGCATCACGTGAGGGGCCGGTTCATCGATCAACATTGTTTCAAAGGACTGGAAACTCATTCGGAAGAACTCCATGAAGCGAGCAGGTCTTGGATCGAACCTGCCTCACCCAGGGCGGGCGCAGCCGCGCGGGGCTCGGGACGTAAACCGTCGAACTGGACAGGGAGCCCCACCAAAGGAATCGAACTGCCCGGCGGTGTCTGTAGCAAGCCCATGGCCGCCGTCTGCGCATGCGCAAGCAGTTGGGCGGTGTCTTGGACTGGCGCGCAGGGAATGCCTGCCGCCTCAAGTCTGGCCGTCCATTGCGCGTTAGTGGCCTGCAAAAAACACGGCTCGATGAGACCGTAAAGCGCCTGAGCGTGGACAACTCGCTGCGGATTTTCTTTGAACCGAGGGTCGGTGATCCACTCGGGGTGACCGAGGACGCGTGCCAGGGCGGCAAAAAGGGTGTCGTTGCCGGCTGCAACTACAAGGTCGCCATCGGCCGTGCGGTAGGCACGGTAAGGCACGATACCCGTTTGACCCGATCCGTTCTTGCCTGGCATCGCCCCGCCCGCGAGGTATTGCGCGGCAAACATCGACATCCATCCTGTCGCTGTCTCGAAAAGCGAAACGTCTACCACTCCGCCTTCGCCCGTCGTAAGGCGCTTCAGCAGACTCGCCAGAATGCCCATCGCGGCCCACATGCCGCAACCCATGTCAATGATGGAGGGGCCCACCCGAACCGGTGCGCCGCCTGCTTCGCCCACGACGCTCATGACTCCGGCAAAGGCCTGCATCAGCGGGTCATACCCTGGCCGGTCTGCGAGGGGCCCGCGATTTCCGAAGGCACCCATATTGCAGTACACCAAGCGCCCGCTCAGCGTGCGTAGCGCGTCTGCGCCTAGCCCCAGTTCAGCGACCTGGCCCGGGCGCATGTTCTGAATCACCACATCAGCGTGGTGAACGATGAAATCCTTCAAGGCCCCGACCTGGCCGGGCTCGCGCAAGTCAGCGACCACGGAGCGCTTGTTGCGGTTCATCGCCTGGAAGGTGGCGGCGGCTCCGTCTACAAAAGGAGGGCCCCAGAAACGGGCGTCATCGCCGCGGGCTTTTTCGATCTTGACGACCCGGGCGCCGAGGTCACCCAGGATCTGGCTTGCAAACGGTCCGGCAATGCTGTGACCTAGCTCCACCACGGTCGTACCCGCGAGCGGGAGCGCGGCGAGGGGGTCACGCGGGGTCATGGATTTCAAGCATTTTCGGGACTATACGTTCGGACATTCGGATGTTAGGCTAGAGGACAATCGAGGTCAAACATCGGAGCGCACTGCCTTGCCCCCTCCCTCTTCTCGCTTGGTTTCGTCTGCGCCGCGTTACCAGCAAGTGGCCGAAGAACTGCAAAACGCCATTGCGCGAGGCGACCATCCGGTGGGTGGTCTCTTGCCGCCAGAGCCGCAGCTGTGCAGCCAGTTCGGCGTTTCCCGCCACACCTTGCGGGACGCGGTACGAATCTTGTGCGACATGGGCATGCTCCATCGCCAGCAGGGCGTAGGAACCCGCATCAAGCGCGCACAACCGCAGCAACGTTTCGTTGCCACGCTGGATTCGTTGGGTGACCTGATGCAATACACCCAGGAGACGCGCCTGAACTTCCTCGGCAGCCGATGGCTCGAGGTGAAGCCTCCTCTGTCCGAGTGGCTTGGCTGCGCGCCGGGCGAACGCTGGCTCGAACTGGACACCTACCGCGCGCCGCTGGAGGAGGACACGCCCCTTGCGCACATGAAGGTTTATGTCCGCCCGGAGTGCGAGGGCATCGCAAAAGACATCCGCGACGGCGATGGACGCGCATGGATCTATGGCTTGATCGAACAACATGGCGGGGAGCCGATCTTGCAGGTGCGCCAGACCGTCAGCGCCGTGGCGATGCCCAAAGAAAGCGCGAGGGTTCTCCATGTGAAGGGCGGCTCGCCGGGGCTGCAGGTCCGTCGGCAATATGCGGGGGCGGACCGTGTCTTGTCGATTTCGGTCAACGTCTACCCGCTGAATCTTTTTGAATTCATGACCACCTGGCGGCTGCGCGAGGCAAGCCCGGATCCGCTTGGCTAAACCGACATCACAGCGCATCAGCTTGAGCGGGGTCGGCGGACGAATCGAATAGGCTGCTCCGGCACGGGCCGAGGCGCCGCGCCGTGCTCACGGAGAACTTGGTCCAGTGCCTGGCCCGCTTCATCTTGCAAGGCGGCTTCGCGCATGCGGGCCACAGCCTTCGCAAGATTGTCGTCCTGAGCCGGCTGCGCCGACAAATACGCAAGGATGTGCCGCAGATTGGCCTGCCCGCGCTCGTTGGTACTGCCGTATCCCTTGATCAGCCGTCCGCAACGCGCGACCTCTAGGGCCAGCACCGGGTGATGGTTGGCAGACCCGATCACCCCCTCAAGCCAATGCAGGATGTGCGTCTGCTCCGCGCGAAAGCGGCTGCCCAGAGGGCGCAGCACGCGCGCAGCAGCCAGCGTGCGCAGCACCAGAATGCCCCAGAGTGAATGCGTGGCGACCTTGAGCGGTAGCGACCAGGCGCTACGGCCCGCCTCGGCACGACGCCGATCCCATTGCAGCAAGCGCCGGCTCAATGCCTGCGGAAGCAAGCCAGCGATCTCGGGGATGCCGGGCTTGAAAAAGTCATACACCTTCACCAGGTCGTCTTTGCCAGCGCGCACTTCACGGCGCACACGCTCCATTCGCGAGGCCCGGCTCTTGAGGTCCGCGACGCGAAAGATGTCATCAAACGACATCCACAGCGCCAACCACCGTGCGACCTCGCGCGTCACAGCGAAGCGGGTACCCGCCTGGGAGCGTTCAACGGCCAGAACCCGTTCCACCCGATCCAGATAGACCTGTGCGTAGGCCTTCCCCTGGAACTCTTGAACACGCCAGTAACCCAATGCGAGGATGTCGTGCGTCTCTTGCGGAAAATCTGCCGCTACATCAGGTGGCAGCGCCTGCCCACTCGCAGCAGCCTGAGCGATACGCGCATCGTCGGGCAGCCCGCCGCCCTGAACGCCCGCGGGCAATGTTGTCGCCGTCGTTGACGTGACATCACCGCCCAATGCGGTATAGCCCAGGGCGAAGCCTTTTTGGCTGGCACGGGCAGAGGCCCCTTCGCCCGCAAGGACCGCCTCGAAATGCTCACGACCAAAAGGCAGCAGGCCACT
>JAURKV010000186.1 GCA_030831585.1 Ramlibacter sp.
CTGCGCCGGCGCCGACCTCAGCGCGCCCCCGCCCCATTTCTGGCACGCCGTGCCCGACATCGGCATCGACGTTGGCAAGCCCCTGATCGCCGCCATCCAGGGGCCCGTGGTGGGCCTGGCCGTCACGCTGCTGGCCTTTTGCGACCTGTGCGTGGCCGCAGAAGACACCCGCTTCATCTACCCCGAGGCCAAGGTGGGAGTCTCCAAGGGCCTGGTTACCGCCCTCGTTGCCCGCGTGCCCCACAAGATCGCGATGGAACTGATGCTGCTAGGTGGCCCGCTCAGCGCGCAGCGCGCCTATGAGGCCGGTTTCGTCAACCGCGTGGTCCCTCTTGGGCAACAACTGATCGCGGCCCAGGAGATGGCCGCCACCATCGCCGCCTCGGCGCCGCTGGTGGTGCGGCAACTCAAGGACTTCTCCCGCCAGACCTTGCCCCGCAGCCCCGCCGAAACCCTGTACCGAGCCACCCGGGCAGTCGACGAGGTGAGCGACAGCGAAGACGCCGCTGAGGGCCTGCGCGCCTTCCAGGAAAAGCGTGCGCCCCGGTTCCAGGGTCGCTGAATATGCCGGCATCGCACATTCTGGCATCAGCCGTCACCGCGGTGGCAGCCCGCTGGCCCGATGCACTGGCCAGCGCCTTGCAGACGCGCTTTGGCCAGCGCCTGTCCACCGCCCACGCGGTACGCGAGCAGCACGCGCGCGGCGAATCCCCCTTTGCACCGGCTCTGCCAGACGCCGTGGTTTATGCAGAAAGTGTCGAGGACGTGCAGTTCGTACTGCGCCACTGCAACGAAGCCGGCGTGCCGGTGATCGCCCATGGCGCAGGCTCGTCGCTCGAGGGCCAGCTGCTGGCGCTGCGGGGCGGCGTGAGCCTGGACCTCAACCGCATGAACCGTATCGAGCGCATCGACGCCGAAGACTTCACCGCCACGGTGCAACCGGGCGTCACGAAGGAGCAGCTCAATCAGGCGCTGCGTGATCTGGGCCTGTTCTTCCCGGTCGATCCCGGTGCCCACGCCACGCTGGGCGGTATGTGCGCGACCCGGGCCTCGGGCACGACCACCGTCCGCTACGGCACCATGCGTGACAACGTACGCGCCATGACCGTGGTCCTTGCCGACGGCCGCGTCGTGCGTGTCGGGACGCGAGCCGTGAAGTCCTCGGCCGGCTACGACCTGACCCGTTTGTTCATTGGCTCGGAAGGAACGCTGGGCGTGATCACCGAGATCACCCTGCGCCTTTATCCGTTGCCCGAGGCGGTCTCAGCCGCGGTGGTCACCTTCGCCGACACAGCTGGCGCGGTCACCACCGTGATCGAGGCGCTGCAGGCAAGTCTGCCAATCGCGCGCAGCGAGTACCTGTGCGCTGCGTCCATCCGCGCCATTGCAGCGGCCAACCCGGATTTGGCGCTGCGCCCGCGGCCGACCTTGTTCGTGGAGTTCCATGGCTCCCCCACCAGCTTGCAAGAGCAGTCCGAGTTGCTGCGCGACATCGCCCTCAGCCATGGCGGCGAGGACTTCGAATGGGCCCATGCTCCTGAGGCACGCACCCGCCTGTGGCAGGCCCGGCACAAGGCCTACTACTCCTGCAAGCTCAGCCGAGCCGGCGCCGAGGTGGTAGTGACCGACACTTGCGTGCCGATTTCTCGCTTGGCTGACTGCATTGCCCAGGCCGGCGAAGTCATGGCCAGCGCGAGCTTTCCACATATGACCTTCGGACATGTGGGCGAGGGTAACTTTCATGTACTGATGATCGTCGATCCCAGCCAGCCCCGCGAGCTTGAAGAGGCCGAGCGACTCAACGCGCACGTGGTCGACATCGCCCTCAATGCCGGCGGCACCTGCACCGGCGAACACGGGATCGGCATGCACAAAAAGGATTTCCTCCTGCGCGAAACGGGCCAGGAGGCGGTGGACCTGATGCGATCCATCAAGTCGCTGCTCGACCCCCGGGGCATTCTCAACCCCGGAAAAATTTTCTAGCCCCCTCACCTTCCCACGACAACATAGGAGACACCATGAACAAGAAGCCCGACTCCGCCACGCCTTCTGGCACCTCGTCCTCCGCTGCAGGCCTGAGCCGTCGCACCGTGGTCGCGGCGGCCGCAGCTGCACCCTGGATCGTGCGCGCCCAGTCCACCGGCGATCGCTGGCCCTCGCGCCAGGTCACCATCATTTCGCCCTATAACCCCGGTGGTACTAACGACACCGTGGCCCGTCTGGCGGCCGAGCGCCTACAAAAGATGTTGGGCCAGCCCTTTGTGGTGGAGAACCGCCCGGGCGCCGCCGGTGTGGTGGGTACCCAGGCCGTGATCCGCGCCAAGCCCGATGGGTACACCTTGCTGGCCGGCAACAACGGTGTGCTGGTGATTCAGTCGGCCGGCCGCGTGCCGCCGCCCTATGACCCCTTGACCCAGCTCACCCCGGTGGCCAAGCTGGTCGACGCGGCGCAGTTCATCTCCATCAGCGGCGAGCTGCCGGCCAAGACCATTGGGGAATTCATCGCCTTGGCCAAGAGCCAACCGGGCAAGCTCAATTACAGCACCTCGGGCATAGGCTCTTTCGGCCACTTCCTGGGTGAATATTTCAAGATGGTGGCAGGCGTCGACATCCTGCACGTACCGGCCAAAGGCAGTGCCGCGGCGCTCACCGAAATGATGGCCGGCCGCATCCACATGATGATCGACCCGCTGCCCCTGACCCAGATCAGCGACCCGCGGGTGCGTGTGCTCGCCACCCTCAACACCCGCCGCTTCGAGGGCTATCCGCAAATCCCCACCATGAAGGAAGTCAGCGGCCCCGAAATGGACCTGAACGGCTGGTTTGGCCTGGCTGCACCGGCCGGACTTCCGCAGGAGATCGTCGAGAAAATCGGCGCTGTCTGCCGCACCCTGCCCAGCGACCCCGAGGTGCGCAAGACCTGGATGGCGGCAGGTGTCATCCCCTCCATCGTAGAAGGCAATGCCTTCCGCGACATCCTGCGCTCGGACCTGGCTCGCACTGCCGAGATCCGCGCCCGCGCCAAGATCCAGCTCGATTGAGACGCGCCAGCCTGCGCCAGGACAACGAGACCAATATGAAGCAGACGGTACTCGAAGGCATCAAAGTGCTGGACCTCGCACGCGTGCTGGCGGGCCCCTGGTGCACCCAGGCGCTGGCCGACATGGGGGCGCAGGTCTTCAAGATCGAGCGCCCCGGCATGGGCGACGAGATGCGCCAGTCGCCGCCATTCCTCAAGAACCGCCAGGGCGAGGCCACGCGCGACACGCCCTCTTACTTCTGCGTGAACCGCGGCAAGAAGTCGCTCACGGTCGACATAACCCGGCCTGAGGGCCAGGCCCTGCTGCTGGACCTGGCGCGCCGCTGCGACGTGCTGGTGGAGAACTACAAGGTCGGCGATTTGGCCCGCTATGGACTGGACTACGCCTCAGTGGCCAAGGTCAACCCGGGGATCGTTTACTGCTCCATCACCGGCTATGGCCAAGATGGCCCCATGGCCGCCTGGCCTGGCTACGACCCGGTGATGCAGGCGGTCTCCGGCATCATGAGCACTTGTGGCGTGCCTGAGGGGCAGCCGGGCGCGGGGCCGATGCGGTCGATGGTGCCCATCGTCGACGTGATGACCGGCATGGTCTCGGTGGGGGCGGTGCTGGGCGCCCTGTTCCACCGCGAGCGCACGAGTGAAGGCCAGCACCTAGACATGGCCTTGCTGGACGTAGCGGTTGCCGCTACCAACCACCTGTCGCAAAACTACCTGTCCACCGGAGGCTTGCCCGTACGGGCGGGCAATGGCAGCTTGCTGTTCGCACCGTCCAACTGCTACCCCTGCGCCGATGGCTTGCTGCTGGTGCAAATTGGCAATGACAACCAGTGGCAGCGCCTGTGCAGGGCATTGGGCCGTGAGGACTGGCTAGCGGATCCCCGCTTCGCCAGCAACGCCGAACGCATGAAGCACAAGGCCGAACTCGACGCCGAAGTGGCAACGGCCTTGTCCCAGGTGAGTCGGCAGGCGATCACCGAGCAACTGGGGGCTGCGGGTGTGCCCTGCGGGCCCGTCAACACGCTGGCAGAAGCCTTCGAGCATCCCCAGGTCGTGCACCGCGGGCTGCGAGCGGAAATCGAGCACCCGGAACATGGCACCATTGCCATGGTGCGCAGCCCCTATCGCTTTTCGAAGCGGCCGGTGCGGATGCAGGCGCCGCCTTCCATGGGCGCCGACACCCACGCGGTGCTGCGCGAGGAACTGGGTCTGGACACGGCCCAGCTGGACCAACTCACCAAGGAGGGCGTGCTGTGAGCGCCATTCACCCCCTGATAGACCCCACTGCGCTGCAGGCAGCCGCCGCGCGCGTGCGCATCGTCGACTGCAGCCACGACCTGGTCCAGCCCGCGCTGGGCCAGCAGCAGTACGAGCAAGGGCACATCCCAGGCGCGGTGCACGCCCACCTGGACCGCGATCTGTCCGGCCCCACCACCGGCTACAACGGCCGCCATCCGCTGCCCACCGCAGCCGCCTTCTGCGCCTGGCTGGGCCGCCAGGGCGTCACCCCGGACATGACGGTGGTGGCCTATGACCGCTCGGGCGGTATGTATGCCGCCCGCCTGTGGTGGATGCTTCGCTGGGTCGGGCATACGCAGGTGCGCGTGCTCAACGGGGGCTGGAAGGCCTGGACTGACGCTGGCTTGCCGGTTGAAACCGGCATCCCTGCGTCGGCGGCCACCGATGGCACCGCATACCCCGCCGTCTTGCCACAAGCGGCGCAAGCGGTCGATGCCGCAGAGCGCGGCAAGCCGATGCACGGCATCGGCTGCGTCCGGCGGCAGGCGGTGGGCGCAGGTCATCA
>JAURKV010000187.1 GCA_030831585.1 Ramlibacter sp.
ACCGTCGAACCGCCCGGTGGTGCGGTGGTATCCACGCGCGAGCGTATCGTCGCGTTGGCGGCTGCCCAGGGCTGATCGTCCCACCGGCGCGGGAACCACTTGCCCCAATCGGATCAATCCCTGCCTCAGGCGGCCTCCGCAGTCCTCATGGTCCGACCGTTCGCCTTTGGCAGCAATCCCGAGACGCTCGCTACCAACGCCTTTCAACGGGTCGGCGAGGCGCCGGCGATCGCGCTTCAGGCAGGTCACGAGTTTGATGGCGTGGTGGCCCGGCTCGAGCGTGCCGGGGTACGGGTCGTGGTGGCGGAGGATGACCCCGAGCCGCCCAAGCCTGACTCAGTATTTCCAAACAACTGGCTGTTCCTGGCCCATGATGGAACGGCCTGGCTGTTCCCCATGCTCTCTGCCTGCCGCCGCGCCGAGCGCAGGATGGCGATCCTGGATCACCTGGCTGAGTGCGGTTTCCAGGTCTCGAAAGTCATGGACCTGTCCCACTGGGAGCAGCAGGGTCTCTTTCTCGAGGGAACTGGCAGCATGGTGCTGGATCACGTTCACCGGGTTGCCTATGCCGCCCTGTCGCCGCGGACCCGGCATCGGCCGCTGATGGATTTCGCGGCAAGGGCGGGTTATCACGCTCACGCCTTCACGGCGCTTGGGCCGGACGGCGAACCCGTGTATCACACCAACGTGATGATGAGCCTGGGTCCAGGCTTTGCCGTGGCCTGTCTGGCGGCCGTGGCAGACGAGGCCGAGCGACTGACATTGCGGCAGTCGCTGGAGGCTGCGGGACGAGAGCTGATCGAGATCGATCCCGGGCAGATGGCGGCCTTTGCGGGCAACCTGCTCGCCATCTGGCGTGAGCAGGGGGGGGCGGTGATCGGGCTGTCTGAAACGGCGTTGGCCAGTCTCACGCCTGCCCAGGTTCGTAGCCTCGAGCGCCACGGCGAGATCGCGGATTGTGCGATTCCCACCATTGAGGCTTACGGGGGAGGAAGCCTGCGGTGCATGCTCGCCGAGGTGTTCCTGCCCCGGTAAACTGGCTCTCGTGCTCGACCTTTTCCTCAAGTCTCTGCTGGCCTACCTGCTGGGGTCCGTCATGGGCGCCATGCTCGCCGGGCGTTTCCGTGGGGTGGACATTCGCCTTCAGGGCAGCGGCAATGCCGGTGGCACCAACGCGCTGCGCACCCAGGGCTGGCGCTTCGCGGCGCTGGTCGTCGTGGTGGATGTCGGCAAGGGCGCGCTGGCGGTGGGCCTGCTTCCGGGCCTTGCCCTGCCGGGGGTCGTTCCGGTCCTCCCTCAGGACTGGGTCGCTGCAGCCTGTGCCATGGCCGTCGTCGCCGGCCACGTGTGGCCCGTCTATCACCAGTTCAGGGGAGGCAAGGGAGCGGCCACGGTCATCGGGGCCCTCCTGGTGCTCCAGCCGTTGCTCATCTTGCCACTGCTTGGGATCTGGCTGGTCGCCGTGATGGTGTGGGGTATGGTGGGCCTGGGCACTATCCTTGCCGCAGTAGTCCTGCCGCTGGTCGCCTGGTTATGGTTGCCGGCGCCTTCCGCGGCGCTGATGGCCTTCCTCATCACGATGACGCTGTTCATTCCCTACACCCACCGAAGCAACATCAGACGGATGCTGGAGGGTACCGAGAACAGGGTGCGTCGACTCTGGCTGTTGCGTCCCCGCGATCGGTCGCCGCCATGAGCCGGCGTCGTGACTTGCTGTTGCAGCTTGCCGACGGTCAGGCTCGCTCTGGCGAGGCGCTGGCCGCGGAACTCGGGGTCACCCGGGCCGCGGTCTGGAAGCAGGTGCAGCAACTCGATGACTGGGGCCTCGAAGTCGTCGCGGTCCCCGGACTCGGCTATCGCCTTAAATCACCGCTCGACCTGCTGGCCGAGCAGGAACTGCGCGCCCAACTGGGCAGCGTGGTCGCCGACCGCCTGCGTCATCTTGAGCTGCATGACGAGATCGACTCCACCAACGATCGACTGCTGGCCGCCATCGACCTGCCCTGTGGCCGCTTCGATGCCTGCCTCGCCGAATTCCAGCGGGCGGGACGCGGGCGTCGGGGTCGGGCCTGGATAGCGCCGTTTGCTTCGGGCCTCTGCCTGTCGGTCAACTGGCGTTTTCCCGAGATGCCACCTCAGCTGGCCAGCCTGTCGCTGGTCGCCGGAGTGGCCGCACGGCGCGCACTGGGCAGGGTCGGCGTGGAGGATGTGGCTCTGAAGTGGCCCAACGACCTGCTGCGGGGTGGCGGCAAGCTGGGAGGTATCCTCTGTGAATTGCGTGCCGAGTCGGCCGGCCCTGCCTACATCGTGATCGGGATTGGGCTTAACGTGTGCCTGCCCGTGGGAGCTGCTGAGGCGATCGGCGTCAGCGGGCTGCCCCCTGCCGACCTCGCTGGCCACGCGGTCGGAAAGACTGGCTTTCGCGCCGAGTTGGCGGGGGCCTTGCTTAACCAGCTGGTGCTGGCGCTGATGGAGTTCGAGCATGCTGGCCTGGCGCCCTTCCGCGAGGAGTGGTCGGCGGTCGACGCCCTGCGTGGGCAGCCGGTGAGCCTGCACCACGCGGAGGGCATCAGGTCAGGCACGGCTGAGGGCATCGACGAGGATGGCGCCCTGATCTTCGAGGCAGCCGGGGTCCGCGAGCGAGTGGTTTCCGGCGAGGTCAGCCTGCGCTTCGGAGTGGACTCGTGAACCTACGCTTCCTCATCGTGCTGCTCCTGGTGGGCAATCTGGCCTTCCTCGCCTGGTCGCTGTGGGTCCGTGAAGAGCCCGCGCTGCCCCAGCCGGTGGGCGAGCATCCGGTGCGTCTGGTGCTGGCCACCGAGGCAGCAGTCCCCGAGGCACTGCCGAGGCAGGGCGCGCCCCTGCCGGCGGGCTGCCTGAGTTTCGGGCCGTTCACCGATCCGGTCGAGGTCGACGAAATCAGCGTATCCCTTGAAGAGCGAGGCCTTCAGCCTCGGCAGAGGGTGGGTGAGGGTACCGTGTGGACCGGGCACTGGATATCCCTGCCCGTGGCCGATCGGGATCAGGGCCTGGCGGCCGTGCGCCGCCTCAAGCAGATGGGTGTGACCGACGCCTACGTGATGCCGGAGGAGGAGGGCAACCTCGTCTCGCTTGGCCTGTTCAGTGAGCGACCACGGGCGCTACGGCGGCTGGACGAGGTGCGGGCGCTCGGCTTTGCTGCGGTGATGTCTGAGCGTGAGCGCCTGGGTGCCCTGTATTGGGTCGAGGCCGAGGTGGCGGATCCGTTCGTCCTGGAGGGGCTCGGCGGCGAGCGCCGCGAGGACGGACGCATCCTGCGCCTGCGGGTCGAGTCCTGCCCGGGGGACTGAAGTACACTAGCCGGAATGCCGGGTTAGCTCAGCTGGTAGAGCAGCTGATTTGTAATCAGAAGGTCGGGGGTTCGATTCCCTCACTCGGCACCAATAAAAACAACATCTTAGAGCCGATCATAGGGTAAAAAGGTAGTAAAGTAAACCCCTAAAAACGCTTTACTACTATCATAGGGCTATGCAGCCTCCCAACCACAGCCGTGCCAACCCCATTCGAGAGACCCTCGAAGCCGCCGAAAAGGGTCTGCCCTCGACCCTGAAGCTGTATCGGATCCCTGCCAGCCAGTACTGGTGGGTGCGCTACTTCGTCGACGGGAGAATGCGTAAGCGATCCACCAAGACCGCCAACAAGCGTGAGGCTGTGCGCTTCGCTCGGGACTTCTGGACGGAGATCGAGCTGGAGAGGAGGCATGGCAAGGGTCACGCCCAGAACTTCGAGCGGATCGCCTCCAGCCTGCTCAAGACGGACCAGGGCAGGGTGGATCGAGGGGAGCGGAAGGGAAGGCTGGTCAAGGATCAGCTCCAGGTCCTTCACAAGGACTTTTTACCGTTCTTCGGGAAGTTGAAGGTCACCGACGTCAACTACCGTCGGATTTCGGAGTACGTCGAGGCACTGACGGAGCGTGGGCTGTCCAGCTCCTCGATCAAGACCCATCTGGTCTACCTGAGGAAGATCCTCAAGCACGCCCAGAAACTCGACCTCCTGAATCACCTACCTGCCTTCCCGACGGTCAGTACCAAGGACAACCCAAGACCCTGGCTCACCAAGGAGCAGTACGACCATCTCAGGAAGGTCTGTGCCCAGGAAATCAAAAGCGGTGTCATGGTGCGCTATCACCCCATCACGGACGAGCTGCGTCATTTCATCACCTTCATGGTGAACACCTTCCTGCGTCCCAGCGACGTCAAGGCACTGCGCAACAAACACATTGAGGAAAGCAGGGACGGCGAGGGCAACAGGTATCTTCGGATCTCACCGCCGACGTCCAAGACCATTCATGGGGCAATCATCTCCATGGAGGCGGCAGTTCACGTCTATGCTGACTTGCTCGCGTTTCAAAAAGAGATGGGCTTCGGTAAGCCTGATGACTACGTGTTCCTGCCAGCTTTGCCGAATCGAGACTTTGCCTTTCAGACGCTACGGAGGCAGTTCGATCATGTCCTCGAAAAAGCAGATCTGAAGAAGACGCCATTTGGGGCGGCGAGAACGATCTACAGCCTGCGCCACACTGCCATCATGTTCAGGCTGATTCATGGAGTGGACATGCTGATGGTGGCGCGCAATGCCAGGACGTCGCCTGAGATGATCGATCGGTTCTACGGCAAATTCCTCACCGCTGAAATGTATGTGGGGGCGTTGCAGAGGATTGGTAGATCAAAGAAGTGACGCTGTTCTAGCCTTAAAAAAGCGCCTTTCGTGCTGAAAGGGCTCACTCCCTGATCCCCAAGCGCCTGCTTATGTTACGAATATTCGTAGCAGGTCGGTTTTTCTTGCCTGACGTCAAATCGCGTTCTACATTCGGCACAGGAATCACAGGATCGCTCTGAGGATCAGGAGCCTGCACATGAATGCAATTCGCGCCATTGGAATTCTGCTTGCCTCCTTGGCACTGATGAGCGTTGCCGAGGCGCAGAAGGGAGGTGGAAAGCCTGGTGGTGGAACACCGACTCCCTATTCGCCAGTGATCGTCAACGTCGCGTGCGATGGTACAGGCACGAAGTTGCAGGATGCGTTGAATGCACTGAACCCCTTTGCAAACGCTTATGAGGTACGTGTAAGTGGAGTGTGTCCTGAATCGCTGACTATTGACAAGTATCAATGGCTGAAAATTATTTCAAAAGACACCAACGCACAAGGATCAATTGGAAAAGTGAATATTGGCACGAGTGCGAAAAGTATTTTTCTTGAACGGTTGTATGTCGTGGACGATGGATCTCAGGGAAATGGAACGGTAATTGCCCGAAACAGCAACCTTGTATTGAGTGATATTGAAATCGTTTGTGATCTAAGCGCATCAAGCTCTCGGACTTATTGTATTGCCGTAACGCAAGTAAGTGGGCAAGGAAAATTTTATAACGTGGCATTTAGTGGATTGAGCTGGTTAAAAGGGCGTCGATACGACGGGTTTCGCGTGAAAGCAGAATTTAGTTCGGCTGCCAACGGTGAAAACGTTTGTCTCGGATTTGATACATTTCAAACCTACGATGGTAGTAAGCTCGCCATTGTACAAGGCAGCAACTGCAACTCCATAAGGGTTTTAGTAAACGGAGGATCTCACGGGGAAGTCAACATAGGCTCAGGCAGTTTGATCGAAAAAGCAGTCTTGGGCGATCTTTCTAGATTGTTAATTTATGACGATGGGTCTTCGACTTTTCATGAGTTAGTAACAGAGACAATTTGCGGGGATTTCGCCGTAGCAAAAGCCAATGATGACTTATTTGGACAGAACGAGTGTCCGCTTTGAAATGTTGTGCCTCTTCAGCCTCAGCGCTCACGACTGACATCACATTCTACGGGGAGATCTATAATTGGCTTCAGCACATCCTTTAAAACTCCTTTACTTCAGTACGGAATGAAGCCGAAATCCTGCAGCCACACGTCGTCGTCAGTTCGAGGGGTTCATGGCGCGCTTCACCGCGTAAGCCATTCGATCCGCGGAATTGTGTCCGCCGACCGAAAATAGACGTTTTGCCTGGGATCTACTTTCTTCCGCCCAGCAAGTCGAGCATCAAGGCACTCGTCTCTCATCTGCCACAGTACATTCCAATCAATTCCTATCCAGCCGTCACTTTCGGCTTTCAGTATCTCCTCGGACTGCCTGTCTAGGTAGTAGCCAAGGTAGCGTCCAGAGTACTTGCGAAAAATCTTTTTAAAGGAGCAGAGTGCTGTCTCCATGGCAAAGGCATCGGCTTGCTTTGCAGTCTCTGGGTAGCGGTGTTTGGTCTCCACCAGGATCTCCGCAGCAGCTGCCTCAAGGTTTGCGTATTGCCGAACAGTAAGTTTCGTATCTACCAAGTCCTTGCGTCCCAATGCGAGGCACAAACCATTTCGATGCGAGCGGCTTCCTGCGTAGTCGTTGAGCATGAGTGAGGTCGATTCTAAAGGGACTGCCGCTGTATGTTTCAGATGTTGCAGATAGAACCATGTTCGGTAGCGTCCAAAGTAGGCAAGGGAGTCTTTAACAGCCTCCCATAGATTCTCAAAGGTCTGAAATTTGTTGTCGCCATACAAAGAAGTCAGTCGGTCTTCTTGTGTGCCGTTGCCGATAAATTCTCT
>JAURKV010000188.1 GCA_030831585.1 Ramlibacter sp.
CACGCACACAGACGCTTTCGCCCACCCGGCTGGCCCGGCCGACCAGGTCGACCAGACGCTCCACGTCATTGGTCCCACGAGAGGTGGCAATGGCTGCGTCCCAGCGCAGGCTGCCGTTATCAGGATTGAATCCCGTGAGCCGGCCGCCCTGCCCTGCCAGCAGGGTGTTGCCCACCGCCAACATCACGCCGGCCTGGCGCAAGGTGAGTGGCTCGCCTGGTCGCTGCTGCGTCCAAAGGCGGAGGCCGTTCTGTGCGTCGAAAGCGCTAACTGAACGATCGGCCCCGAGCACGAAGACCCGACCGCCCGCCACGAAGGGCGCGGTGTAGACCTGGTGACTCAGCTTCTGGCGCCAGAGGGCTTGGCCCTTTGAAAGGGCCACCAGCTCGTTGTTTGCGGTCGCGACAACAGCCAGATCAGCATCACCGCCGACGCCGGCTGCGAGCGGGCCCAGTGGCTTGCTGCGCCATTGGACTGCGCCGGTCGCCGCGTCCAGCCGAGCAACGGTACCGTCGCCCGCGGCTACCAGAATAGAGGTACCTATGGCCTGGGTCGAGACAGGGAAGTTGACCGGTGCCAGGCGAGTCGTCCAGGCCAATCGCACTGCCAGTTGACGCGGGTCGGGGGCGAGAGCAGCGGGCTTGGCGGTGTCAGTGCCTGTGGGGTCGCTGACCCAGGACGGCAGCGACGAACAGGCGGTCAAGAGGCAAGCCAGCGTCGCCGCCAGCAGGACCGGGGGAATCAGGCGGTGGGTCATGAGGGAAGAGTGTCCAGATTTTTGTCGAGCTGGAGGGCAGCTTCAGATGCGGTGGGTTTACCCATCAGCGGGCGGCCGCAACAGGCGCGGCGGGCGGCGGATCTCCACCCAATGCGGCAAGTTTGACTTCCACAAGGCGGCGGTAATCGGCGCGGTCGTCCAGGCCGGTGAGCGCCTGACGGTACGCGGCCATGGCCTCGGGCTTCTTGCCCTGTAGCAAGAGAATGTCGCCGCGTCGGTCGGCGGCCAAACCAGAAAATTCGGTCGGCAGCTTGCCGGCCAGCAAGGCCAGCGCGTCGTCGTATTTCTTGGCGTCGGCCATCAGACTGGCCAGGCGGAGGCGAGCCACCGCCTGGTAACCAGCGTCGACACCCTTCTCCAGTACCCACCGCAACGCGGCCTGGGCGTCCTCGGACTTTCCTGCCTGGGCCAGGGTCTGCGCGGCGAGCAATCCGCCCTGCTGGGCGTACGTCGTGCTGCCGTACTGTTCACGCAAGTCCAGCAGGGCACGCTGCACACGATCAACTTCACCAGCCTGGGCTGCGCGCTCAAGCTCACCATGGAGCACAGAGGCCTGCGCCCCCTGGCGACTCTGCCACCAGGTCCAGCCGTTCCATGCGCCAATGCTGCCGAAGACGACGATGGCCACCCAGGAGATGAGGTTGCCGTATTTGCTCCAGAAATGCTTGAGCGAGGCAAGCTGTTCCTGTTCTTCGAGATCGAGATTGGATGCCATGGGGTGTCCGGGGAAAGAGACGGTGGATTGTAAGAAGGGGGCAGCGGATCCCGGCGCTCAAGCGCGCAACATCGGTGCCCAGGCAGCGGCGTCGGCCAGGGGCTGGCGCTGCTGCGCGCCGCTACCGTCGCGCAGTGCCTTCACGGTGAGCTCGCCGGCAGCCAGTTCGTCGCCGCCAAAGATGAGCCCCCAGCGAGCCCCGCTGGCATCGGCCTTCTTGAATTGGGACTTCATGCTGCCCAGGCCCTCGGGCCCAGCGGCGTGCATCTGCACGGAGACACCGGCCGCCCGCAGCTCCTGCAGGACGCGCAGTACCTGAGGCATGGCGGCGGCTTCGGGCACGATGGCGTAGGCATCCGGGGCCGGTGCCTGCGGTGCCACGCCCTGCTCCTTGAGCAACTCCAGCACTCGCTCGACGCCCAGGGCCCAGCCAACCGCTGGCGCAGGCTTGCCGCCGATTTGGGCGATCAAGTAGTCGTAACGCCCCCCCGCGCAGATGGTGCCCTGCGAGCCGAGGCGGTCGGTGACGAACTCGAAGACGGTGAGGTTGTAGTAGTCCATGCCGCGCACCAGACGCGGATTGATTCGATAGGCAATGCCATTGGCCTCGAGCATGGCCTTCACCCCCTCAAAATGGTCCAGGGACTCTGGCCCGAGGAAGTCGAGCAGGCGCGGTGCGCCGTCCACCACCGACTGCAGGGCTGGGTTTTTGGTGTCCAAAATGCGAAGGGGGTTGGTATGCAGGCGCCGGCGAGCGTCCTCATCGAGCCGGTCGGCGTGCTGCTCAAGGTAGGTAATCAGCTCGGCCCGGTGCTGGCGACGCTCCTCGGGCTGCCCCAGGCTGTTGATCTCCAGCCGCCAGTCGGACAAGCCCAGCTCGCGCCACAGGGCGCAAGCCAGCAAGATGATCTCTGCGTCCACGTCGGGGCCGGCAAAGCCAAGAGCTTCGGCACCGATCTGGTGAAACTGCCGGTAGCGCCCCCGCTGCGGACGCTCATGGCGGAACATGGGCCCCAGGTAGTACAGGCGCTTGCCGCCGTCATAGAGCATCGAGTGCTCGACCGCCGCCCGCACCACGCTGGCGGTCGCCTCCGGGCGCAAGGTGAGTTGCTCGCCATTGAGCCGGTCCTCGAAGGAGTACATCTCCTTCTCGACGATGTCGGTCACCTCGCCTAGCCCGCGCACAAACAGCGGCGTGGGCTCGACGATGGGGGTGCGGATGTTGCGGTAGGCGTAGCGCGCCATCAGACCGCGCACCCGGTCCTCAAGCCACTCCCACTGGGCAGAGGCCGGAGGCAGGATGTCGTTCATGCCCTTGAGGGCCGTCAGGGGCTGCGCCTTGGGCGTCTTTTCCGCCTGCGGCGTGCCAGGGACGTTCGGGCGCTTGGTGTTCGGGTCAGTCATGGAAAAAGTCGGGGCAATCACTCACGCAGGGCAGGCATCAGGCGGCGGCCTGGTGGCTCCCGTGGGCGCCAAAGCGCTTCTCAATATAGGTCTCGACGATCTGCTGGAATTCGGTGGCGATACCAGCGCCGCGCAGGGTCAGGGCCTTCTCGCCATCAATGAACACTGGGGCGGCTGGCGCCTCGCCGGTGCCTGGCAGGCTGATGCCGATGTCGGCATGCTTGCTCTCGCCGGGGCCGTTGACAATGCAACCCATGACCGCCACCTTCAGGTGCTCGACCCCGGGGTAGCGCTTGCGCCACACCGGCATCTGCATCCGCAGGAAATCGTCAATCTGCTTGGCCAGTTCCTGGAAGGTGGTACTGGTGGTGCGACCACAGCCTGGGCAGGCGGTTACGCTGGGCACGAAAACCCGCAGGCCAAGGGACTGCAGGATTTCGGAGGCCACCACCACCTCCTGGGTGCGCGCCTCGCCCGGCTGAGGGGTGAGTGAGACGCGGATGGTGTCGCCGATGCCCTCTTGCAGCAAAATGCCCAGCGCAACGCTGGACGCCACCGTGCCCTTGGCACCCATGCCTGCCTCGGTCAGCCCCAGGTGTAGGGGGTGGTCGCAGCGGCTGGCGAGCTCCCGGTAAACAGCAATCAGGTCCTGCACACCGCTGACCTTGCATGAAAGCAGAACCTGGGCCGGATCCATGCCTAACTCGACCGCTCGGCGGGCAGAATCCACAGCAGATGTGACGAGCGCCTCGTACATTACCGACTTGGCCTCCCAGGGCTCAGGGCGCAGGCTGTTCTCGTCCATCATCCGGGCGAGCAGTTCCTGATCCAGACTGCCCCAATTCACCCCGATGCGAACCGGCTTGTCCCAGCGAAGTGCAGCCTCGACCATCTGCGAGAACTGCCTGTCGTGCTTGTCGCCCTTGCCCACGTTGCCGGGGTTGATGCGGTACTTGGAGAGGGCCTCAGCACAGCCGGGATACTCGGTCAGCAGCCGGTGGCCGTTGTAGTGAAAGTCACCGATCAGGGGCACATCGACACCCATCCGGTCCAGCTGTTCACGGATGTAGGGCACCTGCTGCGCAGCCTCGGGCGTGTTGACGGTGATGCGCACCACCTCCGATCCAGCCTGCGCCAACTCCTTGACCTGGATGGCAGTGGCAACCGCATCCTCCGTGTCGGTGTTGGTCATGGACTGCACACGAACCGGCGCATCACCGCCGACGGTGACCACCCGTGGGCCCCAGACCACCCGCGCTTGCCGGGAGCGCCGCGGGCGTGGGGCTACCGGCAAAATCGCGTTGCCTGAAGCACAGGGATAGGTGGGAATTTCGCGGGTATCGCTCATGGCATTCTCCCAGGGGAAGCGGCGGAGGACGCGGGCGCGCGCAAAGCGGCAGACGGTCCTGACACAGGCAAGGCGGGCTGAACCTGCTCGACGACCAGGCCACTCGTCCCTCCCTGCCCGCCCGGACCGGGGGCCACCGCGCTGGCAGGCGGCAGAACCTCCGGAGCCGCCGCAGCCGGGGTGGCCTGAGGGGCCGACGCAGCGCTTGCAGGATCCGAACTCGCCGCCAGTCGCGTCAGGCCAGGCTGCAGCAGGAGGCCGAGCGCCGCAACCGCCAGGCCGATGGCGATGAGGATGGACGGTTTCAGTTTCAGTGCCAGCCGGGCCAGTCCGGTGCTGTTGGGCATGCCTGGCCGAAGAAAGGGGGCATTGATGCCCTCACCGACCCGGGGTGCCAGGGCGGATGCCTGCGGCAGTGCGGCAAGGACGGGCTTCGGATCAATACGCAACTGGCGGCAGATGCTCGAGGCCAGCGCCCGCGTGAAGATGGGGTCAGGCAGCCGGTCAAACTGCCCCTCCTCCAGCGCCTCGATCTGCCGCACCGGCACCTTCAGTGATACGGCTAACGCCGCAATGTGCAGGCCAGCCGACTCGCGCGCCCTGCGCAACATTGCACCACCGTGCGCGAGCGGCGGGGCTTGCGTCACGCCAGTGGAGGTGGCGGAATCGGGCTGGGCAGCGTCGGGGAGAGTCGCCTCGTCACTCATCAAATGCACCTCGTTCATATGCCGCCCACTCCCTCGATTGCGGGAAGCGACGGCGGAGTTGGTCAGCCAACTGGCCCATCGCGGCGGAATCAGCCAGACGCCGCTCGACCCGAATGCCCAACCAGAGGGACTCGGCATTGGCCAGTTCGCTGTTATTCAGCCTGCGAATATAAAACTGGGATCGGACCAGTTCGCCGCGCTGCAGCATGAGAACTGCCAAGTTGTACGCGCTCACCGGGTTGCCTGCGTCGAGCTCATACGACCGGGCCAGGCTGCGCTCGGCCTCCTCGGGGCGCCCCGCACGAGCCTGGCAAAGGCCCAATGCCATCAAGGTCTTGGCCGCAGCGCCGTAGCCAGGCAAGGCGAGGGCCTGCTGAAAACTCTGCTGCGCCTCGGCAAAACGGTTCTGCTGACACTGCATCCAGCCGAGGTTATGGAGGGTATCGCCGTCGCGGGGGGCGATCGCGAGCGCACGACGGAAACTGTCTTCCGCGCTCCGGGACTCACCCAGACG
>JAURKV010000189.1 GCA_030831585.1 Ramlibacter sp.
CAAGACCACCGCCATCGCCTCTATCGTTTCGTCGTCAAACACATCGGCTGGAGCAGTGACGCCGAAGACATCACCCAACAGGCCTTCGTCGAAGCTGCACACAGCTTCGCCACCTTCAAGGGCGAGTCGGAACTTTCCACTTGGCTCTACCAGGGCCGGCCCGACGGTTGGGTGGAGGTGCTGGCGGAGGTCCGGGGTGCCTCTCTCTTCCTAACCCTGCTGGACCGCGCGCCCGCCTTCGACCCGCGACGCGGGCCCACCCCCGACAGCAGCAGCCCGCTGGAGGAGCGCCCGGTAGGCGGGCTGGGACTGATGTTCGTGCAGCGGCTCTCGGATGCGTTCGACTACCGGCGCATTCCGGAATCGGCAGGGGGTGGCATCAACGAGGTCCGGATCACCCGCCATCTCGCCCAGCCGGCCAGCTGAGCGCAGCCAGGCCGAGCCACTCAAACGTGCGTATGCAGCCGGCGCGCCGGCGGGGCCAGGCCCTCGGGCGGTGCCATCCCCTCGAGGGCCGAGGCAGCGAGCAGTTCGGCCCACTTCATCGCCCGGCCGATCAAGGTCTCGACCGTGGCCAGGATCTGCGCAGGCGGTGCCGAGGGCAGGTGCATGGCCTGCTGGACACACACCCGGCCCAGTGGGTCCACCGCGATGCTGGCGCCTGGCACGGGCCCACCCAGGTGATGGGTTTGCAGCAGGGACGCCCAGGCGGCTGGGCCGATGCGAGCCAGTTGCGCGGGGACGGTGACCGGGCAGCTCAGGAAGAGCGTGTCGCGGGCCGCATCGAGAACCAGGCTCACACGCCAGCGCCGAGCAATGAGCAGCATGCAGGCCCCCTGCGGGTCAAGGCAGAGCGAGGGAAGGCCGATCTGGTCGCCGAGGTGGCGAACCAAGGCGTTGGCCTGGTCGGCGGCAGACGATGCAAGCATGGAATTAAATCCTCCTAGGGGGACAGCACCACGCGCCGCACGCTTCGCATTCCGCCGACGGCTTGCGGAAACTGCTTGCGTCGAATGCTTTCGGTGGCTCAGTCGGACCTGGGAGGCCGGGGCGCGGCAGCCAAGCCCTCGCGCACCGTGGGATAGCGCAGAAGAACCCGAAGTTCGCTCTTGAGACGCTGGTTGTCAAGCCTCCTCGACTCACTCATGAAGCTCAGCAACATGAGGGGCAGCTGGTCGCGCGCTGCGTCACGCGGCACGCGTGGTGGCCGCGGCAGGCCGTACAGGTCGGCGGCGAAATCGAAATAAGCCCCCATCAGCATTTCGCTGTCGTCGCTGGCATGAATGGCCCGTTGCGGTCGGCCGCGCCAGAGCGCCGCGACGATCACACGGGCGAGGTCGTCCGCATGCACATGGTTGGTGTAGACATCATCCTCAGGCCGCAGCACTGGCGTGCCGCGCAGAAGACGATCGCGCGGGGTGCCGCCGGGTCGATCGGGTGCGTAGATGCCAGGAATGCGCAGCAGGCTCACCCGGGCGCCGGTGGCACGGCCGAAGTGACGCATGATGCGCTCGGCATCCACCCGGCGCTGGGCGCGCGGGGTCGAGGGCGCCACCGGCCGCGCCTCGGTGATGCGCGCGCCAGCACAGTCACCATAGACCCCGCTGGTCGAGCCGTAAGCCAGTGAACGCGGCGGTGTCCGCATGCGCAGCGCACGGGCCAGAGCCAGCGAGCGCGGGTCGCGCCACCATTGCACCTGTCCATCGGAGGGCGGCGGCGCCAGGTGCACCACCCGAGTCGCCAAGCCCGCCAGGCGAGACAGCGAGGTCGGGTCATCGAGGTTGCCCACCAGCGGCGTGATGCCGCTGGCGCGCAGCGCGGGCATGCGTGCCGGTGTGGAGGTCAGGGCCAGCAAGCGGGGGCGCGAGTTGCCTGCTCGGGGCGAAGCGGTGACAGGGCCGCCGGCGACAGCGCTTGCAGCAGCGGCCGACTTGGCGCGGTCCGCTGCGAGCGCGGCGCCACCGAGAACGCCCGCCACACGCATCCCGACGTCGCCGCAGCCGACGATGAGGACGCGTTCGCGCCGGAAGCGGGCCGGCAGCGCGCCGAGTGGGCTCTGGTTTGAGGGCAAAATCGTGTGGATTCGCGTTATAAGTCCCAAGGATAACCAAGATGACTAGTCACATTGCCGCTGGCACGGCCTTCCAGGTCACCGTGCAGCCCAGCGGCCGCCAGTTCGGCGTGGAAGCCGGCGAGACAGTGCTGGCAGCGGCTATCCGCCAGGGCATCGGCCTGCCCTATGGCTGCAAGGACGGCGCCTGCGGCTCTTGCAAGTGCAAGAAGCTCGAGGGCCGGGTCCAACACGGCCCGCACCAGGCCAAGGCACTCAATGACGACGAAGAGGCTGCCGGCCTCATCCTGGCCTGCAGCGCCACGCCCGAATCCGACCTGGTGCTGGAGTCACGCCAGGTGACCGACGAGAGCGCCTTCCCGGTGCGCAAGATGCCCGCACGGGTGCAGTCGCTCGAGCGCCTGGCCCCCGACGTGATGGTGCTGCGCCTGCAATTGCCCGCCAATGATCCGATGCGCTATCACGCAGGCCAGTACGTGGAATTCATCCTGCGCGATGGCGCACGCCGCAGTTACTCCATGGCCAATGCGCCCCACCTGCTGGTGCGCGAAGAGGGCGGGGTCACCAGCGGCCCCAGCGTCGACCTGCATGTCCGGCACATGGCCGGCGGGCGCTTCACCGACCATGTGTTCGGCGCCATGAAAGAAAAAGAGATCCTGCGGGTCGAGGGCCCCTTCGGCAGCTTCTTCCTGCGCGAGGACACGCAAAAGCCCATCGTCTTCGTTGCCTCGGGCACCGGCTTCGCGCCGATCAAGGCCATCCTCGAGCACATGCAGTTCAAGGGCATTGACCGCCCCGCCGTGCTTTACTGGGGCGGCCGTCGCCCCGTCGACCTGTACATGGACAGCTGGGTGCGCGCTCAGTGCGCTCTGATGCCCCAGTTGCGCTACGTACCCGTGATCTCCAACGCCCTGCCCGAGGACCACTGGAGCGGCCGCACCGGCTTTGTCCACCAGGCGGTGCTGGAAGACACGCCCGATCTGTCGGGCCATGAGGTGTACGCCTGTGGCGCGCCGATCGTGGTCGAATCCGCGCAAAAAGACTATGTCCAGCGCGCCGGCCTGCCCAGCGAGGCCTTCTTCGCCGACTCATTCACCTCGGAAGCCGACAAGCACGCGGGCTGATCCCGCCTCAAACAGGATGAAGATGAAAACCACCCACGCCCCTGTCTCGTCATTCATGTCCACCACCCGCCGTCGCCTGCTGACCGCTGGCGCGCTGGCGCCCCTGGCTGCATCGCTGCCCATGGGCGGGGCCCTGGCCCAGGGCACGCCATCAGCCGCCGCCGGCGCGCGCCCGATCCGCCTGATCGTCCCCTATGCCGCTGGCGGTCCGATCGATGTCACCGCCCGGCTGCTGGCCGAGAAGGTCAAGGACAGCCTGGGCACGGTGATCATCGACAACAAGCCCGGCGCAGGCGGCAACCTGGGCGCCGACCTGGTGGCCAAGGCGGCACCCGACGGCCTGACCATCGGCATTTCGGCGGTGGCAACGCACGCGATCAACCCCTGGCTCTTCTCCAAGATGCCGTACGACGCCGACCGCGACTTCGCTGCCATCACCCAGATGCTGCGCGTACCCAACGTGCTGGTGATGAACACCGAGACCGCCGCCCGCCTGAAGATCAACACCCTGGCCGACCTGATCGCCTACGGCAAGGCTAACCCTGGGCGTCTGAACTACGGCAGTGGTGGCAATGGCAGCGCCGGCCACCTGGCGGGCGAGTTGCTGAACCGGGACGCGGGCATCAGCTCGGTGCACGTTCCCTTCAACGGCGGCAACCCGGCCCAGCTCGCGCTGCTCTCGGGCCAGGTCGACTTCAACTTCGACAACCTGGCCACCGCCGCAGCCAATATCCGCGCCGGCAAGCTCAAGGCCTTGGCGGTCACCACCTTGCAGCGCTCGCCCTATCTGCCCGAGGTACCCCCGGTGGCCGACACGCTCAGGGGCTTTGCCATCGACACTTGGTGGGGCTTGGTGGCGCCAGCAGGCACGCCGCGCGACACAGTGCAGCGCCTGAACCAGGCCTTCACCGCCGCGCTCCAGTCAGCCGATACCCGTACCCGCTTCGGCCAGTTGTTCGCCGAGCCAGTGCCCACCAGCCCCGAGGAGTTCACCGCCTTCATGCGCGCCGAGCTTGCCAAGTACGAGCGGGTGGTCAAGGCTTCGGGCGCCCGGGTCGACTGATTCCGCGCGGAGAGGCCGCAAAAAAGCCGCAAAAAAGCCGCGGAAGAACCGGAGACAAGCCTCGCGCCACTTGCGACATCCATAGCGACCCGGCTTCCTACGGGGGCCGGGCCTTCACGACTACAAGTCTGTGGGGGAGGCCTGCCTAGATTCGTGCCCTCTGCGACACACGAAGAAAGGCTTGCCATGTCCTCTCCCCTCTTTTTTTCTGGCGGCCGGATGCGCCCGGCTCTGATGTCCTTGGGGCTTGCCGCCCTCGGTTGGTCCGCTGCAGGTCACGTCCTGGCAGACAGCGGCAGTGGCCTGCGGGCACAAGCCATTGACCCCTACGCGGCCTCGCCCTCGGGCGATGTCGCGCCCGGCACGCCAGGGGCGAGCCCCTCGGGAGGGCGCACTGGCTTGCGCAGCAGCAGCGGTACACCGTCTACAGACACGAGCGGCGCCGGCAGCAGCAGCGCTGGCGCCTGGGCACCGGGCTCAAGCCGAACCTCAATCGGATTGAACCTGGGCCAGTCCAAGTTCGACGCCGCCTGCGACCCGGGCTTTGCCTGCAACGATGGAGACACCTACGCCGCGATCAATGTGCGCAACATGGTCACACCGATGATGGGCGGTGAAATCGGACTGGTGCATATGGGCCGCATGGCTCGGGGTGGGGGCAATACCTGGGCTAGCGGGCTGAACTTCAGCCTGGTCGCCCAGACGCCTGCGCTGCTGGGCGGCTCGGGCGGCGCCGGTGGTCTGTCGGCCTTCGGCAAGGTCGGCGGGCTCTGGGGTCGTACCCATACCAACCTGGCGGCTGGCTCCACCCTGGCGAGCGGCACGCAAACCGGCTTCGGTCTCTCGCTGGGCGCAGGCCTGAGCTGGGACTTCAGCCAACGGACCTCGGCGGTGCTGGAGTGGGACCGCTACTGGTTCCACTTCGCTGGCGGCCAGGACCCGGTGAGCACCGCCAGCATTGGGCTGCAGTGGCGCTACTGAGTCACTCGCCCAGGTAGGCCGCTCGCACCTTGGGGTCGTCCAGCATTTGCCGGGCGTCCCCGTTCATGGTGATGAGTCCGGACTCCATCACATAGCCGCGGTCGGCGATCTGCAGCGCCCGGCTGGCGTTTTGCTCGACGAGGAGCACAGTCACGCCCTGGGCGTGGACGCCTTGCACCACCTCGAAGATCTTGTCGACCATGATCGGCGACAAGCCCATGGAGGGCTCGTCGAGCAGGAGCACCCGGGGCCGGCTCATGAGAGCCCGCCCCATGGCCAGCATCTGCTGCTCGCCGCCGGACAGGGTGCCGGCAAGCTGGTCACGGCGTTCGGCCAGGCGGGGGAAGGTGGTGAAAACCTTGTCGATGTCCTGCGCGATACCGGCCTTGTCCTTGCGGATGTAGGCGCCCATTTGCAGGTTCTCGGTGATGCTCATGCGGGTGAAGACGCCGCGGCCCTCTGGCACCATGGCCAGACCTTCCTTCACCAGGTCCCAGGCACCTTGACCGCGGATGCTGCGGCCCAGGTATTCGATGTCACCGCCCGCCAGTGCCAAGGTGCCGGTAATGGCCTTCATGGTGGTGGTCTTGCCGGCACCGTTGGAGCCGATCAGGGTGACCAGTTCGCCTTCGCGCACCTCAAAGTCCACACCCTTGACAGCCTGGATACCGCCGTAGGCGACCTGCAGGCCCTTGACCTTCAGAAGCACGTTCGTCATCTCACTGCCCTCCCTGTGCAGGGCTTGCTGCGGGGGTGGGGGCCCCCCGGGTGGCTTCGGTGACTTGGGCGGCCTGGGCCGAATGACCGCGGCCGAGGTAGGCCTCAATCACCTGCTCGCTGCGCTGGACGTCGGCCGGCGTGCCCTCGGCAATGGTCTTGCCGTAGTCGAGCACCGTCACCCGGTCGCACAGGCCCATCACCAGCTTGACGTCGTGCTCGATCAGCAAGATGGTGCGCTGGTCCTGGCGGATACGGTCGATCAGCTCGCGCAATTGCACCTTTTCGGTGGCGTTCATGCCCGCAGCGGGCTCGTCCAACGCTATCAGCTGCGGGTCGGTCGCCAGGGCGCGCGCGATCTCAAGCCGGCGCTGGTCGCCATAGGACAGGGTGCGGGCCTTGAAGTCGGCGTAGCGGCCGATGCCGACGTAATCCAGTAGTTCCTGAGCGCGATCGGCAATCGCCTTTTCCTCGGCGCGGAAGGCCGCAGTGCGCAAGATGGCGCCCACCACGCCAGAGCCGGTGCGGATATGGCGGCCCACCATCACGTTCTCCAGCGCGGTCATGTCGGCAAAGAGACGAATGTTCTGGAAGGTGCGGGCAATGCCGGCCTTGGCCACTTCGTGGACCGCGCTGGGCTGGTAGGGCTTGCCGGCCAGCTCGAAGCTGCCGCTGTCGGGCGTGTACAGGCCGGTGATCACATTGAAAAAGGTGGTCTTGCCTGCGCCATTGGGGCCGATCAGGCCGTAGACCTGACCCCGCTCGATGGAAACGCCCACCTCGGAGAGGGCCTGGAGGCCGCCAAAGCGCTTGGAAACGCCGGCGACGCGAAGAACGATGTCTGCCATGGTGGTTTCCTTCAGCCGGATTTGTACAAGGACTTGCCGTGTTCCGGGGAAGGCCACAGGCCGCGCGGACGCAGCAGCATCACGATGATCATGGCCAGTGCGATCAGCAGCTGGCGCAAGATGGAGGCGTCGAGCCGGCCGCCGGTGGCGGCCTGCAGATCGAGCAGGCCCGAGACCCATCGCAGCACCTCGGGCAGGGCCGACAGGAGCACCGCGCCGAGGATGACGCCGGGCAGGTGCCCGATGCCGCCGAGCACCACCATCGCGACGATCATCACCGACTCCATCAGGCTGAAGGACTCGGGCGAGATGAAACCCTGGAAGGCGGCGAACATGGAGCCAGAAATCCCGCCGAAGGTCGCGCCCATGCCGAAGGCCAGCAGCTTCATGTTGACGGTGTTGATCCCCATGGCCTTGGCCGCGATTTCGTCCTCCCGAATCGCCATCCAGGCGCGGCCGATGCGTGAGCGCTCGAGGCGGCTGCACACCAGGTAGCTCACCAGCACCAGCGCTAGGAACAGGTAGTAGTAGAGCGTGACGGAGGACAAATCCATGAATCCGATGTCCAGGCGCTTGCCCAGGTTCAGGCCTGCGATGCTGATCGAGTCGATTTGCCCCAGACCCTTGGGACCGTTGGTGATGTTGACCGGGTGATCCAGGTTGTTGAGGAACACCCGGATGATTTCGCCAAAGCCCAACGTGACGATGGCCAGGTAGTCACCCCGTAACTTGAGCGTGGGAGCGCCCAGAAGCACACCGAGAATGCCCGCCAGCAGGGCCGAGAGCGGAATCACCAGCCAGATCGGCGTGTGCAGGCCGTCGGGAAACATCTGCGCGAACCAGGCGAAGTTCTCGGCCAAATGCGGCGAGGCCATCAGCCCGTACATGTAGGCGCCGATGGCGAAGAAGGCCACAAAGCCCAGGTCCAGCAGGCCGGCGAAGCCCACCACGATGTTCAGCCCGAGGGCCAGCAGAACATAGAGCAGGGCGAAGTCGGCGATGCGGACCCAGAAATTGCCCATGGACTGCAGGACCAGGGGCAGCAGCAACAGGATCAGGGCGGAGATCAGCAGGGAGCGCTTGTTGGCGATGAGGTTCATGGTCGGTGCCCTCCTCTCACGCCCGGTCGGCCACGCGCTCGCCCAGCAAGCCCGAGGGGCGCAGGGTGAGAACCACAATCAGCACGATGAAGGCAAAGATGTCGGTGTAGTGGCTGCCCAGCGCGCCGCCGGTGAGCGCGCCGATGTAACCAGAGCCGATGGACTCAATCAGCCCCAGTAGCAAGCCGCCCACCACCGCGCCGGCCAGGTTTCCGATACCGCCAAAGACGGCGGCGGTGAAGGCCTTGAGGCCAGGCAAAAAGCCCATGGTGTGCTGCACGGTACCGTAGTTAGAGGCATACATCACGCCGGCGATGGTGGCCAGTACCGCGCCGATGATGAAGGTGGCCGAAATAACCGTGTCGGGCTTGACGCCCATGAGGGCCGCCACCCGCGGGTTCTCCGCGGTGGCCCGCATCGCGCGGCCCAGCCGGGTGTGATTGACCAGGAACATCAGTACCGCCAGCGAGAACGCCGTGACCGCCAGGATCACCACCTGTGTCACGGTAATGACCGCGCCACCCACCTCCAGCGGCACCGCGGGAAGCAGGGTCGGGTAGGGCTTGTAGTTGGGCTTGAAGATGATCATCGCCAAGGTCTGCAGCAAGATAGACATGCCGATGGCGGTGATGAGAGGCGCCAGCTTGGGGCTGTTACGAAGCGGCCGGTAGGCAACCTTTTCGATAACAAAGTTCAGTGCCGCGGCCACCACGCAGGAAATGACCAGGGCCAGCAGGAGAATCAGCCATCCTGGCGCGCCGGTCATGTCGTCCTGCATCACGCCGATGAGGGCCCAACTGGTGAGCGCGCCCACCATGAGCACCTCGCCATGGGCGAAGTTGATCAGATTGATGATGCCGTACACCATGGTGTATCCCAAGGCCACCAGGGCGTACATGCTGCCCAGAACCAGACCATTGATGATCTGCTGAAGCAGGATGTCCATATTCGGTTCTCCAGGGTTGGGGGCCTGGGATCGCCCGGCCGCTCCGTCCGTCTCGCAAAAAACCCGCCATGGGATGAGCGGGTGAGTGGGCGCGATTCTAGCGATAGGACCCTCCCTCTCACCAGAGAAAGACGCCGGGTTTTCCCCTGCCTTCACCGCGCGTCGAGCAGCGGTCTTGCTCTGGCAGCGAGCGGTGGCCTTACTCCTGCGCCGCACCGTCGGGCCGGCTGCCTGCATCCAGAGCCCGCAGCTGGCGCAGTTTCTCGGCGATACGGATCTCCAGCCCACGCTCCACCGGCTCATAAAAGCGCGCTGGCGCCATGCCCTCGGGAAAGTAGTCCTCGCCGGCCGCATAGCCCCCGGCTTCGTCGTGGGCATAGCGGTAGCCCTTGCCGTAGTCGAGCTGCTTCATGAGGCGCGTGGGCGCATTGCGCAGGTGCATCGGCACCGGGCGGGTACCGTCCTCCTTCACGAAGGCACGCATCTGCTTGTAGGCGTTGTAGACCGCGTTGGACTTGGCGGCGACGGCCAGGTAGACCACCGCCTCGGCCAGGGCCAGTTCGCCCTCGGGCGAACCCAGGCGCTCGTAGGTCTCGCAGGCGTCAAGCGCCAGGCGCAGGGCACGCGGGTCGGCCAGGCCAATGTCTTCGATGGCCATGCGCACCAGCCGCCGGCCGATGTAGCGAGGGTCGGCACCACCATCGAGCATGCGTACGAACCAGTAGAGGGCAGCGTCGGGGTCGGAGCCGCGCACGCTCTTATGCAGGGCGCTGATGGTGTCGTAGAACTGCTCGCCCCCTTTGTCGTAGCGACGCATGCGCTCGCCCAGCACCTTGAGCAGCCAGGCGTCGGTGAGGGTGTCCACCTTCTGGGCTGCCGCCGCGACCGCCAGCGTCTCCAGGGTGTTGAGGAGCCGGCGCGCGTCGCCATCCGCGTAGGCGAGCAGGCGTTCGCGTGCCGCGTCCTCGAGCGCCGGTACCGCGCCCAGGGCCTGGGCACGGGTGACCAGCTGCGCCAGATCGTCCTCGGCCAGGGGCTGCAGCACATAGACCGCAGCCCGTGAGAGCAGGGCCGAGTTCACCTCGAAGGAGGGGTTCTCGGTGGTGGCACCGATGAAGGTGAACAGCCCCGACTCGACATGCGGCAAGAAGGCGTCTTGCTGGCTCTTGTTGAAGCGGTGCACCTCGTCGACAAAGACGATGGTGCGGCGCGGGTCCAGGCCACTGGCCACCGCCTGCGCTTGCTCCACTGCCTCGCGAATGTCCTTCACGCCACCCAGCACCGCGCTGATGGTGATGAACTGGGCGTCGAAAGCCTGGGCCATGAGCCGGGCGATGGTGGTCTTGCCCACACCGGGCGGGCCCCAGAGGATGCAGGAGTGCGGCTGGCCGGACTCGAAAGCAATGCGCAGCGGCATGCCTTCGCCAAGCAGGTGCTGCTGGCCAATTACCTCACCCAGGGTGGCGGGGCGCAGGCGCTCGGCCAGTGGCGGGTGGGCCGAGGCCGGGGAGGTCGGGGCGCGGGTGGCCATGGCGGAGCGGGCGATGGGTGCGGGGGCCGATGCGGCTTGGGGCGTGACGGAGGTGACGGGCGTGGGTCGCCGGCCGCTTACTGCCGTATCACGTCCGCGCCCGCTGGCGGCTTGAACTGGAAGGTGTCAGCCGGCAAGGCGATATTGGCCTCCACTTTCGCAAAGCGGATCTGCGAGCGCTGGCCCAGGCCGTCGACGATGTCGAGCGCCGCCAGCTCGGCGCCGCGCAGGCCCACCCGTAGCTCGCGCAGCGCGCCCTCGCGCTGGCGCGGCACCGCCACCACCCATTGCAGGCCGTCACGCTCGGGGGCGGCAGACAGCTCGAAGGCCTGACGCAAGGCGCCCAGGTCGGGGGCGGCAGCGATCAGCGCCGCCGGGGTGCTCGCCAGGGCCTGACCCTGACGACGGGCGGTGACCTGATTCAGGTCGGGGTCGTGCAGCCACAGCGTCTGCCCGTCGGCCACCAGGGTCTGCGCAAAGGGCTTGAGGTAGGTGAAGCGAAAGCGGTCGGGGCGCTGGAACTCGAATCGCCCGCTGGACTGGCGCACCCGCGCCGGCTGGCCCTCGCGGGCCGGCCCGGTCACAGTCTGGGTGAAATCGGCTCGGCCGCTCTTGGTGCTGCGCAAGAAAGCCTCCAGCGCCTCCACCCCGTCGGCACGCGCGGCCAGAGGCAAAAGCAGCCCAAGCAAAGCGGTCAAGGCCAGCAAGGCCAGGCGGAGGCGGTGCATTGGCGCAGGGACGGGCACAGGGGCATGTCGCGGCGCATGGCATTGAGCAGGCACAGACGCAGTGGCGCGGACAGGAAGCGGCATTTGAACAGGCAGGTGGACAGTCATCGCAAACACTCCGGGCTTCACTCGCTGCGGGACGGGACCAGGATGTCGCGCTGGCCAGCGCCGTTCATCGCGCTGACCAACCCCGCATTTTCCATGTCCTCGACCAGACGCGCGGCGCGGTTGTAGCCGATCTTGAGGTGACGCTGCACCAGCGAGATGCTGGCCTTGCGGTTCTTGAGCACCACCTCCACGGCCTGGTCGTACATCGGGTCTTTCTCGCCGCCGGTGTCGCTCTCGCCGAGCAGACCGCCGTCCTCGTCGACGGTACCGCCTTCGAGCACGCCCTCGATGTAGTTGGGCTCACCGCCTTGCTCCTTCAGGTAGGCCACCACCCGGTGGACCTCTTCGTCACTGACGAAGGCACCGTGCACCCGCACCGGGATCCCGCTGCCGCTGGCCATGTAGAGCATGTCGCCCATGCCCAGCAAGGCCTCAGCCCCCATCTGGTCGAGGATGGTGCGGCTGTCGATCTTGCTGCCCACCGAGAAGGCGATACGGGTCGGGATGTTGGCCTTGATGAGGCCGGTGATCACGTCCACGCTGGGGCGCTGGGTCGCCAAAATGAGGTGAATGCCCGCAGCCCGTGCTTTTTGCGCCAGGCGGGCGATCAGCTCCTCGATTTTCTTGCCGACCACCATCATCAAATCGGCCAGTTCGTCGATCACCACCACGATATGCGGCAGGCGCTCGAGCGGCTCGGGGCTGTCCGGCGTGAGGCTGAAGGGGTTGTAGATGAAGGCCTCGCGCGACTTGGCCTCGTCGATCTTGCTGTTGTAGCCGGCCAGATTGCGCACGCCCATCTTGGACATCAGCTTGTAGCGGCGCTCCATCTCGGCCACGCACCAGGTGAGGCCGTGGGCAGCCTGCTTCATGTCGGTGACCACCGGCGCCAGCAGGTGCGGGATGCCCTCGTAGACCGACATCTCCAGCATCTTGGGGTCAATCATCAACAGACGCACGTCGCGGGCCTCGGCCTTGTACAGAAGCGAGAGGATCATCGCGTTGATGCCCACCGACTTGCCCGAACCGGTGGTACCGGCCACCAGCACGTGCGGCATCTTGGCCAAGTCGGCAACCACCGGGTTGCCGATGATGTCCTTGCCCAGGCCCATGGTCAGCATGGACTTGGCCTCGTTGTAGACCTGGGAGCCGAGGATCTCCGACAGGCGGATCGACTGCCGCTTGGCGTTGGGCAGTTCGAGGGCCATGTAGTTTTTGCCAGGGATGGTCTCGATGACCCGGATCGACACGAGCGACAGCGAGCGCGCCAGGTCCTTGGCCAGGTTGACCACCTGCGAGCCCTTCACGCCAGTGGCAGGCTCGATCTCGTAGCGGGTGATGACGGGGCCAGGCTGGGCCAGCACCACACGCACCTCGACGCCGAAGTCCTTGAGCTTTTTCTCGATCAGACGCGAAGTCATCTCCAGCGTTTCGGGCGAGACGGTCTCCTGGCGGATCTGGGCCGAGTCGAGCAGGTCGACCTGGGGCAGGTTGCTGTCCTTGAGTTCCTGGAACAAGGGCTTTTGCCGCTCCTTGGCCACCCGCTCGCTGCGGGGCACCTCCACCATCAAGGGCTCGATCAGCACCGGGGTCGGGTGCTGATCTTCGTTCTCGATGCGCTCTTCCAGCACTGTTTCCTCACGCTCGCGGGCCGCCTGCTGACCCAGGGCCAGGTCTTCGGCCATCTCGCGCTGCTCGCGACGGGCCTCGAAGAAGCCGTGGATGCGCGCGCCAATACGCTCAGCCACCTGTCCCCAGGAAAAGCGCAGCACCACCGCAGAAGACAACACCACCGCCACAATGGCCAGCAGGCCCGAGCCGCTGAAACCCAGCCAGCGCACAGCCAATGGTCCGACCAGCCAGCCCAGGGCGCCACCCGCATGGTCGGGCAACAGCGGCTCAATCCTGTACAGGCGGGTCCACTCCAGCCCCGCGCTGGCCGACAGCAGCACGGCCAGCGCCAGCCAGAAGAGGATGCGCTGGCGCCACACGCGTCTGGCGGTCATCGGTTGGGCAGCTTCGACTGCCTCCGCAGCCCGCAGCCAGCGGGCCAGCGCGGTGAACCAGGTGCGCCACCCTGCGGCGACACACCACCAGACCGAATAGCCCAGTGCGAAGTAACTCGTGTTGGCCAGATAAGCACCCAAGCGGCCGCCCCAGTTGGCGTTGGGCGTGCCGGCGCCAGAAGTGAAAAAAGCCGCGTCCTGGGCCGAATGGGTCAGGAGCGCCAGACACCAGAACACCAGGGTGACAGCACCCAGCAGCAGGGCGATTTCCTGGCCAAAACGGCCCAGGGCGGCGCGCGGCAAGGCGGCATTGCCGCCGTCGCGGTTTTCAAGGGTGTTGAGCGAGTACGTCATCAGGCGGGCGTGTCGTTGGTGGCCGACTCCACCCCAGCGGAGATACGGCGCCAAACCCACAGCTTAGCCTAGCGAGCCCAGTTGTTCCCGGATCAGCATAGAACCATCTTCGCGGGTCTCGACGAAGCCCCGCTCTTCAAGGTCTTTCATCACGCGGCTGACCATCTCTCGCGAAGCACCGACCATTTTGGCGATGTCCTGCCGGGAGATCCGGTCGCGGATCGCCAGACGTCCCTCACGGTCGGGCTGAGCGAACTCCAGAAGCGCTCGCGCCACCCGGCCGTAGACGTCCATCAGGGCCAAAGATTCGATCTTGCGGTCGGCCTGCCGCAGGCGCAGGACCAAGCCCTTCATGATGGCGTAGGCCATGGAGCTGTTGTCCGGCAGGCAGCGGGCGAACTCGGCCCGGGCCAGGGAGAGCATGTCGGTCTGAATTTCGGCGCGCACGGTGGCTGAGTGGGCCTGGTTGTCGATCAGGCTCATTTCCCCGAGGTAGTCGCCGGGCTGCAAGGTGGCGAGGATGACCTCCCGGCCGCGGCGGTCGGCGGTGATGACCCGGGCCCGGCCGGTGAGGATGATGAACAGGATGTTGGACTTCTCTCCCTGTGCCACCACCACCTCGCCCCGCTTGAAGCGGCGCTTGACCACCGCATCGGCCACGATTTCTGCGTGGTCGGTGGTGAGCAGGGCAAACAAGGGCACCCGGCGAATGAGCTCGAGGTTGGACAGCATGGACATGGCGTTCCTCGGGCAGGTGATCGGTTCTTACAATCGGAGCCATCGAAAAGTCCGCGTACCGTCCTTATGGAACGGCGCGATACTCCCCCGACTCGAGCCGAATGTAATCGGGCCCGCCTCCTCCATGGGGTCTGGCCCGGGAGATTTACCCAAATGAGCAGCCAACACGCCAAAGTCATCATCCTGGGCTCCGGCCCGGCCGGCTACACCGCCGCCATCTATGCGGCCCGCGCCAACCTGCAACCGCTCCTCATCACTGGCATCGCGCAGGGCGGCCAGTTGATGACCACCACCGAAGTCGACAACTGGCCCGCTGATGTGCACGGTGTGCAGGGACCGGAGCTGATGCAGCGCTTCCAGGAGCATGCGGAGCGATTCAACACCCAGATAGTGTTCGACCACATCAATCAGGTCGATTTCAGCAAGCGCCCATTCACCCTCACCGGGGACAGCGGCCAGTACACCTGCGACAGCCTGGTGATCGCCACGGGCGCGTCGGCCCGCTACCTGGGACTGCCCTCCGAGGAGGCCTTCATGGGCAAGGGCGTGAGCGCCTGCGCCACCTGCGACGGCTTTTTCTACCGTGGCGAAATTTGTTGCGTGATCGGCGGCGGCAATACCGCGGTCGAAGAGGCGCTGTACCTGTCCAACATCGCACGCAAGGTCTACCTGGTACACCGCCGAGACAAGTTCCGCGCCGAACCAATCTTGATCGACAAGGTGATGCAAAAAGTGGCCGAAGGCAAGATCGAACTCAAGGTGTTCAACACCTTGGACGAGGTACTCGGCGACGCCACGGGCGTGACTGGCATCCGCATCAAGGACACCCGCACCGGCGCCACCGAGGACGTGACACTCAAAGGCTGCTTCATCGCCATCGGCCACTCGCCCAACACCGGCATCTTCCAGGGGCAACTGGAAATGAAGGACGGCTACATCGTGACCCGCAGCGGCAACAACGGCTTTGCCACCCAGACCAGCGTGCCCGGCGTGTTCGCCGCCGGCGATGTGCAGGACCACATCTACCGCCAGGCCATCACCAGCGCCGGCACCGGCTGCATGGCGGCGCTGGACGCGCAGCGCTTCCTCGAGCAGCAGGATTGAGTAGTCAAAAAGCTTAATAGGGGCGTTTTGCCGGGGCCTTGGGCCTGGCGGCAAGCGCTCAAACGCTGCTCGAACCAACAGAAGGGCCTTGCGGCCCGGCTATAATCGCGGGCTTTGCTGCTTCGGCCTGGGAAGGTGTTTGGACGGCAAAACGGGTTACCGCCACCCTTTCTGGCGAGGTGAGGCGGTCAGTAAGCGACCGCCTGAGGCGCTCACGAAGTGACCGCCGTTGAAGGAGTGCTCCATGGCACGCGTATGCGAAGTGACGGGCAAAGGCCCCATGGTGGGGAACAATGTGTCCCACGCCAACAACAAGACCAAGCGCCGGTTCGAAGTGAACCTGCAATACCGCCGTTTCTGGGTTGAGAGCGAGAACCGCTGGGTTCGTCTGCGCGTGTCGAGCGCCGCCTTGCGCCTCATCGACAAGAAGGGCATTGACACCGTGCTGGCGGACCTGCGTGCCCGCGGCCAAGCCTAATCAAGGAGATTCAAAATGGCGAGCAAAGGCGGACGCGAAAAGATCAAGCTGGAGTCCCAAGCGGGCACTGGCCACTTCTACACCACGAGCAAGAACAAGAAGACGATGCCCGAAAAAATGTCGATCATGAAGTTCGACCCCAAGGCGCGCAAGCACGTCGAGTACAAGGAAGTGAAGCTGAAGTAATTCGGCCTCTCTCCCCCAGCAAAAAGCCCCGCAACCGCGGGGCTTTTTGCTGGTGCCGGAGCTCCTCAGGCGTGCGCCGCGCGCAGCTGCTGAGAGAAGGCCCGAAGGCGGGCGATACCACTGCTCTCGGCACGCTGGCACCAGGCCTGCAGATCGGCAGCCAGTTGAGAGCGGGAATGGGTGGTGTTCATCCAGACCTGGCGCAGCTCCTCGCGCATGGTCATCATCTTGTCGATGACCGGCGAGGCAGCGCGGGCCTGGGCCACCTGGTCTCGTGCATCGGCCGGCACCCGGTCATCGTCACGGTGGAGCCAACGATGGGCGGCTTTCACCGGCGCCAGGTCATGGCCCTTGGCTTGGAGCTGAGCAATTTCTTCCTTGGCTGCGCGGCGCAGTTCACGGGCGAAACCAGCCATCACCTCGTAGCGGTTGGCGATGATGGCCTCGAGCGTCTTCTCGTCGGCGACCGGGCGGATTTCGCCGAGTTGCAGCTTGGGCGGGACCTTCTTGACCTTGGCCCAGCCGATCATCTCGAAGGCGCGGATGTACGCCCAGCCCAGGTCGAACTCGTAGGGCTTGACCGAGAACTTGGCCGCTGTCGGGTAGGTGTGGTGGTTGTTGTGCAACTCTTCGCCACCGATGACGATGCCCCAGGGCGAGATGTTGGTGCTGGCGTCGGGCGCCTCGAAGTTGCG
>JAURKV010000012.1 GCA_030831585.1 Ramlibacter sp.
ACCGAGGAATACGCGCTCAACTACCTGGTGCACCGCTATCCCAAACCCTATGTGGTGTTGATGGATGGCATCGTGATGGGGGGCGGCATGGGTATCGCCGGCCATGGCGCGGCGCAGTCGCTGCGGGTAGCGACCGAGCGCACGAAGATGGCTATGCCCGAGACCCACATCGGGCTTTTCCCCGATGTGGGCGGTGGTTGGTTCCTGGCGCGTTGCCCCGGCCATGTTGGCGAGTACCTCGCGCTGACGGGCCAGGTGATCGGGGGAGCCGACGCCCGTGACGCGGGCCTGGCCGATACGGTAGTGGCCAGTGCCGAGTTGCCGGCGCTGTGGGAGCGCATGGCCGATGGCGACGCCGGCACACTGACAACGCCGCCTCCGGCGCCCGAAGGGGGGGGCGCTGTTCTGACCTCTGCGCGTGAATCGATCGACCGGGTGTTTGGTCTGCCGACGGTGCAGGAAATGGCTCAGACCCTGGCCTCAGAGGCCGCGGCCGGCGATACCTGGGCCGTCGAAACCCTGGCCACGCTGCGCCGGCGATCGCCGCTGATGCTGCACGTGGTGCTGGCCCAGATCCGTCGCGCCCGCGGCATGAGCCTGGCGCAAGACCTGCGCATGGAGCGCGACATGGTGCGCCATTGTTTCCATACCGAACACCTGGCCCGCCGCGGCGCAGCGAGCGAGACGGTGGAGGGTATTCGTGCCTTGGCGGTCGACAAGGACCACAGCCCACGATGGAACCCGGCACGGATCGAGGATGTCACGCCAGAGATGGTCGAGCCATTCTTCGAGAGTCCCTGGCCAGCCTGGGCGCATCCGCTGCGGGACCTTGCCTGATCGCGGCCGCCTGAAAAAGGCCTTCAGCGATTGCGCTGCTTCATCGCCCGCTCGACCTCGCGCTTGCCCTCCCGGTCGGCGATCGTGGCGCGCTTGTCGTGCTCCCCCTTGCCCTTGGCCAGCGCAATCTCGCACTTGGCGCGGCCCGCCTTCCAGTGCAGATTGAGCGGCACCAGGGTGTAGCCCTTTTGCTCGACTTTCCCGATCAGACGACGAATCTCGTCCTTGTGCATCAAGAGCTTCTTGGTGCGCACCGAGTCGGGCGTCACATGGGTCGACGCGGTCTTGAGCGGGTTGATCTGGCAACCGATCAGGAAGAGCTCGCCCTGCTTGATGACCACGTAGCCGTCGGTCAACTGCACCTTGCCCTCACGCAAGGCCTTGACCTCCCACCCCTGCAGCACCATGCCGGCCTCGTACCGCTCCTCGAAGAAGTAGTTGAAGGCCGCTTTCTTGTTGTCGGCAATGCGCGCGGGGGCTTCGGGCTTCTTGGACATGGGATGGAGGGAGAGGGCGGTCCGGCTCAATACAATCGAGGCCTGACCCGCGCAATGGCGGGAATTGCCGGGGACGGCTCGCGGACCGCCCGGGACCCTGCAAGGGCGCGCGGCAGGCCCCACGATTGTCCATGAAAACCGTCCACAAATCCGTCCTGATCTGGTACAGCGCCGAGGAGATGTTCGCGCTGGTTCGGGACGTGGCCATGTATCCGCAGTTTCTGCCCTGGTGTGACACTGCCCGCGTGCTGGAGGAGGATGAGGCTGGCATGCAGGCACAGGTGGGCATTGCCTTCGCCGGCATCCAGCAGACCTTCACCACCCGCAACAGCCATGTACCTGGACGCCAGATAGACCTGGCCTTGGTGGACGGACCGTTCTCGCATCTGGCGGGCCACTGGCACTTCACTCCCGTGGGCGCAGCCGGTGAACGTGCCTGCAAGGTAGAGCTCTCGCTGGAGTACGCCTTTCGCAGTGCTACGCTGGCGGGCCTGGTCGGCCCGGTGTTCGACAAGATCGCCAGCAGCCTGGTCGATGCCTTCGTGAAGCGGGCGGAGCAGGTCTATGGAGGCTGAGTTCCCGGTCGTAGAGGGCACACATAGCGCAGATGGCGCGGTTCACTCAGTGTGCTTATGCGAGTGACCGTGGTCTACAGCCCGGCCCCGCGGCAGACCCGGGAGTGGTCGTTGGAGTTGGCCGACGGTGCCACGCTGGCCATGGCGCTGCTGGCCTCGGGCCTGCACGCCGAGTTCCCGGAGGCGGACGCGGCCCTGGTGAAGGGCGAGTTGACGGTGGCGGTGTGGGGGCGGGCACAGACGCCTGGCCACCGACTGCGTGACCGGGACCGGGTCGAAGTGCTGCGCGACTTGCTTGTGGACCCGAAGGTGGCACGGCGCGAGCGCTTCACACAGCAGGGCTCCCGCGCGGCCGGCCTCTTTGCCAGGCGCCGCAAGGGAGACGAAAAAAGTAAAGACGAAAAAGCCTGAAGCGGTTGCGGACTGCACCTGTCTGCTCAGGATGCCGCGCAATCACTGGCCATGATCTCGCGCAAACGCCGGGCCTCGGCGGCGCGGGCGGCCTCGCCCAGAATCTCGCGCTCGCCCTTGTCGTTGGTGGTGGCAAGGCGTACCCCGGACTCCAGCGTCGCCAGCGCGCCTCTGGCCCGTCGGCAGTTCTCATTCCGCAGCGCTGCCACCCGGTCTCGTTCGGCCTGTTCGGCGCGCTCGGCCAGAAGCCGTGCCGAGGCTGCAGACTGGGGCGGGCTCGCGGAGCGCTGCGCGGTGGACCCGGGTCCGGCAGGGAGTGCGGCAGGATCCGAGGCAGGGCTCTGCGACACGGCCAGCGCGTCGACGCGAGGCAGTGCGTCGGGCCATGCGGCGGAGGGTTGGCGCAGGATGCGCCGGTCAGGCACGTCGGCTGGTGGCGGACGGTCGCTGAAGACGCGCCGGCCGTTGGCGTCGGTCCACACCCAGGCGGCGCCAGAGACGCTGCTGGTGCCGGAGGAGGGCGTGGGCTGCGCCAGGCTGAGGGGCACCCCACTGAGGAGCGCACCCGCCAGGCCGATTAGTCGGAAAGTATGTATTAGCGCCATGAGTCGCAGTGTAGCGCTCTGGCCCTGGCAGGGGCCATCCCAGGGCCACCGGTGATCGAACACGTCGGGTGGCACTTGTCGGCCAGCACCGCTTTGCGAGTGGGTCAGGGAAACCCCCTGGGTACAATTCGTCTTTTGGAGCTTCCACCCATGCGCCTACTTGGCAAAGCGCTCACCTTCGACGATGTGTTGCTGGTGCCCGCCTTCTCCGAGGTCCTGCCCAAGGACACCTCCCTGGCCACGCGGCTGACCCGCAACATCGCCCTGAATCTGCCCCTGGTGTCCGCTGCCATGGACACGGTGACCGAGAGCCGTCTGGCCATCGCCATCGCTCAGGAAGGCGGTATCGGCATCGTCCACAAGAACCTCACCCCGCAGCAGCAGGCGGCCGAAGTGTCGCGGGTCAAGCGCTACGAGTCGGGTGTGCTGCGTGACCCGGTGGTGATCACCCCCACCCACACGGTGCGCGAAGTGGTGGCACTGTCCGAGCAATTAGGTATATCGGGTTTCCCGGTCGTAGATGGCGGCAAGGTCGTGGGCATTGTCAGCGGGCGAGACCTGCGCTTCGAGACCCGCTACGAGGTGCCGGTCAGCCAGATCATGACACCGCGAGAGCGCCTGATCACCGTCAACGATAAGGACAGCACCAGCCCCGAACAGGCCAAGGCGCTGCTCAACAAGCACAAGCTCGAGCGCATCCTGGTGGTCAACGACGCCTTCGAACTGAAGGGCCTGATCACCGTCAAGGACATCACCAAGCAGACCAGCTTTCCCAATGCCGCCCGCGACAGCGCCGGCCGCCTGCGGGTGGGTGCGGCGGTCGGCGTGGGCGTGGGTACCGAGGAGCGCGTCGAGGCGCTGGTCAAGGCCGGCGTCGACGTGATCGTGGTGGACACCGCGCATGGCCACAGCAAGGGCGTGATCGAACGCGTGCGCTGGGTCAAGCAAAACTACCCGCAGGTTGACGTGATCGGCGGCAACATTGCCACGGGTGCCGCGGCGCTGGCCCTGGTGGAAGCGGGTGCCGACGGCGTGAAGGTCGGCATTGGCCCGGGCTCCATCTGCACCACCCGTATCGTCGCGGGTGTGGGTGTGCCCCAGATCACCGCCATTGACAACGTCTGCCAGGCTCTGGCGGGCACCGGTGTTCCGCTGATAGCCGACGGTGGCGTGCGCTACTCCGGCGACATCGCCAAGGCCATCGCTGCAGGGGCCAGCACCGTGATGATGGGCGGCATGTTCGCAGGCACCGAAGAGGCGCCAGGCGAGATCGTGCTGTACCAGGGCCGCAGCTACAAGAGTTATCGCGGCATGGGCTCCATCGGCGCCATGCAGCAGGGCAGTGCGGACCGCTACTTCCAGGAAGCGTCCACCAGCAACCCCAACGCCGAAAAGCTGGTGCCAGAGGGCATCGAAGGCCGGGTTCCGTATAAGGGTTCGATGGTCTCCATCGTCTACCAGTTGGCCGGTGGCGTGCGCGCGTCCATGGGCTACTGCGGCTGCGCCACCATCGAGCAAATGCGCAATGAGGCCGAGTTTGTGCAGATCACCGCCGCGGGCATGCGCGAGAGCCACGTGCACGACGTGCAAATCACCAAAGAAGCGCCTAACTACCGGGCGGACTGATTCCGGGATGTTGTAAAGTAAGGAATCCTTACTTAAGGGAGATCCCATGCTGGCCAAGATGACCTCGAAGAACCAGATCACCCTGCCCAAGGCGGTCGTGTCGAGCGTGGCTGCGGCCGAATACT